>JAAFHM010000136.1 GCA_013298375.1 Ignavibacteria bacterium
TCTCTCATCAATACTTTTGCACCGCAAAGCGCGATAGCGCAAAGCCTCTATCGCGGACCGATAAACCGCATCACATCTGGCTTCGGGGCAGATGGCGACTTCGCCGTTGACACGCTGTTCTTTCCAGCATCGGGCTGGGAAGGTAGTGGTATGATGCGAAATGTCGAGGTTTACTATCCGCGTGGTACAACCTCACCGCGCCCGACAATGCTCTTTGCACACGGTTTTGGCGGCAATGACCCACGCTTTTACGGTGAACTCCTGCGGAATGTGGTTTCACGCGGTTACACGGCAGTTTTTGTCCCGTACCCTATTTCGATTAACACCGCAGCACTTTACCGCACAATGGATAGCGGCTTTGCCGAGGCGGTGCGCCGCTTCCCGAATGTGATTGATTCGACACGCATCGGCTTTGCGGGACATTCTTTTGGAGCGGGCGCACTTCCAAGTATTGCGCACAAAGCATTCACGCAGCGCGGCTGGGGCGGGCGGGGCAAATTCCTCTTTCCAATGGCTCCGTGGTATGCGCTAGAAACGACACAGGAACAGCTTCGCAGTTTCCCCAGTGATACCAAATTACTCATGCAAATTTACGCCGACGATGCCACCAACGACCACCGACTGGCAATGGATATTTTTCTCAATATCAACATTCCCGATGCAGAGAAAGATTTCATCACGGTTTTCGCCGATACGGTGCAGAATTACGTTTACAGCGCCGGACACAGTCTCTGCACCGTTAATATGCCAGCAGGCGGAGCGTTTGATGCCTACGATTACTACGCCGTTTTTCGTCCCTTGGACGCGCTGATGCAATACACCTTCAATCCGGCAAATGCTGAGGCAAAAAATGTTGCTCTCGGCAATGGCAGCGCGGCACAAGTGTTTATGGGTAGTCTGGCGGGTCGTGCTGTCAAACCGATGTCTGCGACCGACCGCCCCAAACCGCTTGCAAGCGCTCCCCGCACGACGTTTTCTTGCGACAACGCCACCAACCCGCGCCGCAGCTATTGTTCGTTGCAAATAACCTCTGTGATGCAGACCGCACCAACACTTGCAGCACGCATTACCCCGCAGCCCGCTTCCGATGGTGCTGCGCTGGCATTATCGCTTACAAGCGCTCACACACTTGTTGTGACGGTGGTGGACGTACTCGGCGCTCCACGCCTCACGCTTGCACCGAAGGCGCTTCACGCTGGAGCGCACGAAATTCCACTTCCTCTGGAAAACTTGCCAAGCGGCGTGTATTTCTGCCGTTTTTTGCTTGATGGAGCGCCTCAGCAAACGCTTCTCTTTCTTGTGCAACGCTAACGAAATTCATTATGCAAATTGCTCTCACACCCGCACAAATGCGTGCTTGCGACGAATACGCCATCCAAACGCTGGGGATTCCGGCGGCACTGCTGATGGAAAATGCCGCTCGGTCGGCATTTGAGGTCATGCGTCCTTTGGTAGAGCGGTATTGTAAGGCGCATCACATCACGCATCCGCGACTGATGATTTTCTGCGGTTCGGGTAATAATGGTGGTGATGGTTTTGTGCTGGCGCGGCATTTTTCGCATTGTGCCGATGTTGATGTAGAGGTTCTTTGGACGGGCGCGGTGGAGAAAATGAGTGCTGAAACCCGCATGAACTTTACCTTGCTGGAAACGCATGGTATCCGCACACGGCATATTTCCACCGTGGAGATGGCTTGTGCAATCGAAATGGACGCGGATTGCGTGATTGATGCTCTCATTGGCAACGGTGGAAACGAGTTGCTGCGCGGCATTGCGGCAACTCTTTTGGAAAAGATTCGCCAAAATAGGCGCTCGCGCACACTTGCCATCGCGTTGGATATTCCCACGGGATTGAATGCCGAAACGGGAAAAGCTCATGAAAACTGCTTTCGCGCCGATTACACCGTCAGCATGGCAGCGCTCAAAACGGGATTATTGTTGAACGATGCGCCGGATGTGTGTGGAGAAACTATTACTGTTCCAATCGGCATACCCACGTCATTCCTTGAGCAACAAGCAACGGTGCGGGTTCTGGAAGATAGCGATATTGTGCGGCTTTTGGGCAAACGCCCGCGACGGGTAACAAAACACGATGTTGGCAGTGTGGCAATTATTGGCGGGACACAAGCAATGGCGGGCGCTCCGGCTCTTGCGGCGAATGCGTGTATTCAAGCGGGTGCTGGCTTAGTGCGCTTGTACGCGCCCCGCATTCATGCTGCTGTGAAGCCAGAAATCATCACCCACACACTTCCCACCAATGCCAATGGCGCAATTCCTCGTGCGGCACTTCCTTTTTTGCAGGAAGCCTGCGAAAAAAGCACGGCGTTGGTCATTGGTCCCGGAATCGGCACGGATGCGGAAACACTTGATGTAGTGCGGGAATTACTGCGGCTAACACCGCCGGAAACGCCTGTTGTTGTTGATGCCGATGGCTTGCGGGCGGTGAGCCTTGGCGATGGAGCATTTCTCCCTTTGCGCAAAAATATCGTACTGACACCGCATCGGGGCGAATTTACACGGCTCACGGGCAGCGATGATGCAATTATCCCCGAAGCCGCACAAACACTTGCTTCCGAATGGGCAGCAAAACTCGGCTGTACGCTTCTTTTGAAAAATGTCCCAACAATCATAAGCAATGGTACGCTTTCTTACTGGAACATGAGTGGAAATGCTGGTATGGCAACGGCTGGGAGCGGCGACGTGCTGGCGGGTATTATTGGTGGGCTATTGGCACAGAGCCGTTTGCTGGGCTTGGAGACGATTGAAGCCGCCGCACTGGGTGCATACATTCACGGGCGGGCGGGCGACGCATTTGCACACGCCAACAGCCAGCAAACATTGACGGCAAGCGACTTGACGGCATCTCTTTCGGCAGTTTTTCCGAATAATAACGCGTAGGTTTCTTGGCGAAGCGCTGCTTTTTTACTAGCTTTGCGGCGCAGTTCCTCATTTTTTACTCAGCCACTCCCTTAAAGTTCTATGCGCTATTTTGCCATATCTTGCTTGATTTTCCTCGTCGGAATTGCCCCTCTTTTAGCGCAGCATGGCTCTCCGGCTTCCTCCGCAGACCTTCCCGATCTTTCGCGGGTTTCGCCGGAATATCTCAAAAATCTCCCGCCCATCCGCCTTCTTGATAAAGGTGCGAGCGCACCCGTGCAAGACGCGCACCTTGCCGAAAACGTCGCGGTTCTCCAATCCAAGCGCAAAGGCGCAGCGATGCTGACAGCAATAGATTCCACCTTGCGCCCGTTCTATCACGGCGTGGCTTCGGGCGACCCTTTGTATGACCGCGTTATTCTCTGGACGCGCGTCACACCAAGCGCCCCCGATCTTCCTGTGCAGGTTCGTTGGCAAGTGGCGTTGGATACGGCGATGCAAAGCGTCGTTACGTCGGGAACATTCACAACGACCGCCGCACGGGATTATACCGTAAAAGTGGATGCACAGGGCTTGGAGTCGGATAAAACCTACTACTATATGTTCACGGCACTCGGCGCAAACTCGCTTATTGGGCGCACTAAAACACTGCCTCTGCCAACGGCGGCGGTGCGACAGGTACGGCTTGCCGTCACGTCGTGTAGCAGTTATCCCCATGGTTTTTTCAATGCCTACGGGCGTATTGCCGTGCGGAATGACTTGGATGCAGTGCTGCATTTGGGCGATTATATTTATGAGTACAATGCCTCCGAAACAAGCTATGGCGGCAAAACGGGTTTGCGTATTGGGCGTGTAAGCAGCCCGACGAATGAAATCGTCTCGCTTGGCGATTACCGCACCCGATACAGCCAATACCGCCTCGACGAGAATCTCCGCCGTTTGCACCAACAGCACCCGATGATTCACGTTTGGGACGACCATGAATCGGCAAATGATTCCTACATGAACGGTGCAGAAAATCATCAAGCAGCTACCGAAGGCAGATGGGATGTTCGGAAAGCCATTAGCAAGCGCGTCGCCTACGAGTGGCTTCCCACGCGGGAGAACGCCGATACAATCATTTATCGCCAGTTTGCTTTTGGCAATTTGGTGGATTTGTTCATGCTCGACACGCGCTTGGAAGGGCGCGAAGAGCAGGTTGTTGGCGTACTGCCGTCTGCTTCGCAAGCCTCGAAAGATTCTATCGCCAATCCTAAACGTACCATGCTTGGCGCACGGCAATTTGCATGGTTGACAGGAAATTTGCGGGCTTCCGGTGCAACATGGAAGGTCTTGGGTAATCAAGTCATGTTTGCGCCGATTACTGTTGAGAGCGTTGATATGGACAGGGTTCGGCGGTATTCCTTTGCGCTGAGTGTGCTTGCTCCGACCTTGATGAACACGCTTCAAGAGGCGTTTTATGGGGATGTGTGGACAAATTATCCCGCCGAGCGCAACAATATCATGGATTCGATTCGGCGGAACAACGTCCGCAATGTTGTGATTGCGACGGGCGATTTTCACACGGGGTTTTCAATGGATGTGACAACGGAGGCAGCAAACACGAGCCGTTACAACCCCGCAACAGGACAGGGCGCAGTTGCAGTGGAGTTTATGTGTCCGAGCATTTCATCGGGAAACTTTGACGAAAATGTTGCAGGTGGCTTATTTGGCGTGATTAACGGTATGATGCGCTCTCTTGGCTTTCCCAGCCCGCAGCGCGAAGCCTTTGCGGAAATCATGGCAGCCCGCGACACGCAAGAACTTCTCAGCATTTTAAGCGATGCACTCCGTGAGCAAAATCGCCATTTGAAAAATATGAATCTGACCGACCACGGTTATACGCTGCTAGACATCACGCCGGAGCGGACGCAGGGCGATTATTGGTACATGGACACTGTTTTGATTCCATCCACGCGGGAGCGCTTTGGTGGCGGCTTTTTGACCCTGAGCGGACAAAGCAATCTCACGCGCTCCAACACGCCAGCACCGCCGAAAGCACAACAAGCAATTCCCGCACCTGCCAGACCGCTTCGGACAACGCTTGCGGTAGCACTGGGTGACGTTCCTCCGCAAAATACCTCGCCACAGAGCGCTTTGCTGGATATTCCGCCCACCAAAGGCTCTTCCATATTGCTTTTGGGCTGCTATCCAAACCCGATGAATACTATTGGTTACATCAACTACACGCTTTTGAGCGCCCAACCCGTGAGTATTGCGCTCTACGATGCCACAGGGCGCATGGTGGCACGGCTTGTCGAGGGGCAAATGCAGGAGGGAAATGTGACGGTTATGCTGGAAACAAGCGCCTTGCCAAGCGGAGCGTACACGTGCCGTATCGTCACGCCGCAGACCGTGATAACGCGCCCGATTGTGGTGCAGCATTAACATTTTCCCGAAAGCAGGAGAAATTTTCGTAACTTGCCGGAGTTGAATGGTCATTATGGAGAACCTGTCTGTTCGTACTCTGGCGCTGGAAATTCTCCAGCATTGGCAGAATGATTTCGACACGCCTTGGAAAGATGCTTTAGAAAGCTATTTCCAAGAGTTTATGACGTTCTTTTTTCCTGAAGCCGCCGCAGCTATTGATTGGACGGCAGGATATGAATTTTTGGACAAAGAACTGCAAGCTATCCTGCGCGATGGCGAAATTGGCAAACGATATGCCGATAAACTGGTGCGCGTCCGGCTTCAAAACGGCACGGAATCATGGATTTTAGTGCATATCGAAATTCAAGGGCAGCAAGAAGCCGAGTTCGCAAAACGGATGTTCGTCTATAACTACCGTATTTTCGATAAATACGACCAGCCCGTGGCAAGTTTGGCATTATTGACCGATGCTTCTCCCGTTTGGAGACCGCATGAATACTCGTACTCAGCCTTTGGCTCGTCAATGCACCTCACTTTTCCAAGTGTGAAAATGTTGGATTTTGCAGACGCATGGTCGGATTTAGAAGCGAGTAATAATCCGTTTGCCATTATTGTTATGGCACATTTGAAGGCGTTGGACAAAGGATTGTCGCCGGAAGACCGCATGAAATGGAAGTTTCAGATTGCTTCGGCGCTGTACCGCAAGGACTTTAGCAAACAAGATATTGTGCGCATCCTTATTCTCATTGATTGGCTTATTACCTTGCCTCCGGGCTTACAGGAACGATTTCGTACCAATATTGATATTTTGGAGAAAAAAAATATGCCCTATTTATCAAGTTTTGAACGCAATGCTCTGCTCAAGGGCTTGGAGCAGGGTTTGCAACAAGGAATTCAGCAAGGAATTCAACAAGAAATGCAACAAAGCATAGATAAAGTTTTGCAACTTCTACGCAATAATATCCTCTACGGCATTCAAACACGTTTTGGTGAGCCGCCAGAGACCGTTGTCGAGCCTCTTGCCCGGATTGATGACGCAGAGCGATTGAATACCATTTTGCACGCCTTGTTCACTACTTCTTCCCTTGATGATATTCTGTCGATGATTCGCTGACGTTGAATCTTGTCATTGGAGAAAAAAAATATGCCCTATTTATCAAGTTTTGAACGCAATGCTCTGCTCAAGGGCTTGGAGCAGGGTTTGCAACAAGGAATGCAACAAGGAATAGATAAAGGTTTGCAAATCCTGCGCGACAATATCCTCTACGGCATTCAAACACGTTTTGGTGAGCCGCCGGAGAATGTCGCCCAATCCCTTGCCCGTCTTGATGACCACGAGCGATTGACGGCAATTTTACAGGCTTTGTTTACGGCTTCTTCCCTTGATGATATTTTGCCCAAGATTCACTCATAATAATTTTTACCGTGTGCTGATAATCAAGCTGCCACGCCACTTTCTGCCTTTTTATGTTCCCAGATAACGACCAAATTATTGCCCTTCTCAAAAAAAACGCCCCCGCTACGCTTCGTCTGTATGATGTTGCCAAACATTTTAACTTTGCGGTGGATTCGGCGGATTTCGAGCGTTTGCGCATTGTGCTGACCCAGCTCACCGAAGAAAAAGTGATTTATCGCTCCACGCGGCGCAAATACGGCATCGAAACACCCGCAGGTGAAACGTCTGTCAAGAAAAAACAGGTTGTCCGCGAAGTACAGGTTGCTGCTACGACCTTCGATGGAATTTTGACCGTTGACGGCTATAACGGCACGGTGGCAACGGATTCGCCGGAATTTCCGCGCATCACCATCAAACGCCCCAATCTCAACACCGCTTTTAACGGCGACCGCGTACGCGTGAAATTACTTGCGCTCCGCAAAGAGCAGAAGGTAACGGGCGAAGTGATTGGCATTGTCGAACGCGCTCCGACGCGCTTTGTGGGAAAAATTGAAAGTGACGGAGATTTTACATTTTTCATTCCCGACGACGACCATATTCACGTTGATTTTCTTGTGCATCCCAAACGCATGATGGATGCTGGCGATGGCGACAAAGTTATCGTCGAACTCTTCCGTTGGGATGACCCGATGAAATCGCCAGAGGCAAATGTTGTCGAGATTTTGGGTCGTGCTGGTATGCCGAGCGTCGAGTATTCATCAGTCTTGCGAGAATTTAAGCTGGTGCGCGATTTTGCTCCTCAAGTCGAAACTGAAGCAAAAGCCGTCGCCGTGCCGATTGCGGATGCAGAAATTGCGCGGCGCTTGGATATGCGCGAGGCAACAATCATCACGATTGACCCCGTGGATGCAAAAGATTTCGATGATGCGCTCTCACTGGAAAAGCTGGAAAACGGCAATACACGCTTGGGCGTACACATTGCCGATGTGAGTCATTACGTGCGCGAAGGCTCTGCGCTGGACACCGAAGCGCTCAAGCGTGGCAACAGCACGTATTTGGTGGATGGTGTTGTGCCGATGCTGCCGCATACGCTGTCGAGCAATATGTGTTCGCTTGTGCCGAATGAAGACCGCCTTGCATACTCGGTTTTAATGGAATTTTCCCCACGCGGAGCGCTTAAATCCTACGAAGTCCGCGAAACGGTGATGCACAGCAAACGCCGTTTTACCTACGAAGAAGTGCAGGAAATTATTGAAGGCAAAGCCCAAGACCCGCTCAAAGACTTGATTTTCGACCTAAATGCGTTTGCTGAGGTGTTGCGCAAAAAGCGTTTTTCGGCGGGCGGTATTGATTTCGAGACGAGCGAAATCCGTTTTGTGCTGGATGAATACAAACAGCCCGTGAAGGCACTGCTCAAGCGTCGTACCGATGCTACGTCGCTGGTGGAAGAGTTTATGTTGGCGGCAAATCGCGTTGTGGCGGAACACGTGAAAAAACTTTCGACGCAGTATCGGCTCAAAAAAACGCTGCCCTTCATGTACCGCATCCACGACCAACCCGACCCCGACAAACTTGGCTTGGCATTTAGTCTCGTGCGCTCATTTGGCGTGGCAGTACCGAATGTTGCCGGGAAAATCACCTCGAAAGACATTAACGCATTTTTACAAAATCTTGACGGGCATCCGGGGCAAATGCCTATCAATCAAGTCATGTTGCGGGCTATGGCAAAAGCGGTGTATGCTGAGTACAACATCGGGCATTATGGCTTAGGATTTGACCATTACTCGCATTTCACCTCGCCAATTCGCCGTTATCCCGATTTGATTATTCACCGCCTTTTGAAAGAATTTGCTCTTGGGAAGCCTGATGCAGAACGCCTTCAAGAGCTTGCTACGCATTTGCCACTTGTCAGTACGCACTGTTCGACAACCGAACGCATCTCGACTGAAGCAGAACGCGCCTCCAACAAACTCACCCAAACAGCGCTTGCACTCTCGCATCTGGGTGAAGAGTTCAATGGCACAATTACGGGCGTAACGCATTTTGGCATTTTTGTCATGGTGGACGACCTCTACGCAGAAGGTTTGGTGCGGGTATTGGACTTGCCGACGGATTATTACTACCACAATGAGCGCGAATTTTCACTCGTAGGCAAATACACCAAACGCAAGTTTCAGATGGGAATGAAAGTGCGGGTGCGCATCGCAAAAGTGAATATGCAAAAGCGGGAATTGGATTTTATTTATACCGGAGACCCCGTCAGTGCTGAAGAGTTGGCTGAAATCAATACGAAACGTGCGGAAAAATCACAACTGGAAAAAGGTAAAAATAAGAGCAAGAACAAACAGAGCGAGGATATGCCATCGGTGGAGGCTGTTCTCAAAACTGCACGTCGCAAAGAGAAAAAAGCCGCCGGACACCACGCCGAGCAGAAAGCACGACGCAAAAGTGGCAATACCAAGCAAACAAGCGGTACATCAACAACGACGAGCCGCGAAAAAAGCACGAAAGGAAAAAAATCCACGACAGGCGCTGGTATTTCGCGCAAGGCACTCAAAAGCCTGAAAGCCGCACCGAAAGGCGCTTCTGCTGGCAAAAAGAAGAAGGGCTAATGCTGGCGCGGCGGCTGATTTCTCAACAGCTATCGGTCTGCTTTTATCATGGCAACAAGCATTGGCATTTTTCCAGGACTTTTCACGCGCACACAAATAGAGCATATCCGAAATTTTGTGTAAATGAATTGTAGCCCCTCATAAAACCTTGGCGAACTCAAGTTTTAAGCAATGCAATTCCTAGCCTTTTTTTAGTATAGAAAATGGACAATCTCCCAAATGACTAACCTACAAGATAATTCATCTCTCTCAACGCTAATTCTTTATTATTACCATTTTTACGATATTTTCATGCGTCGTTTTCACCGTATCATCTCGCTTTTTGCGGGTATTTTTTTGACACTCATTACTGTTACAGGTGTCTTGCTGCACATCAACGAATTTTTAGAAGAAGAAGAGCAGAAACAACCACAAAACGCCTACAATCTGGCACAAGGCATATCGCCGGAATGGACGATGGCGCTGAATAAGGGACTGGCAGAAGTAATTGCTAAAAAAACTAATGCCCGTGTGGAGCGCATTCGGATTGACCTTGAGGGCGAAAAACCGCGCTTTATCGTACAAACTGGTGGCGAAGAGCGTATGAATTATGTCATTGGCACTGATGGCGCAATTCTCAAAGCCACAAGTCCACAAAAAAGCCTCCTGTTCCGTCTGCATACTGGCGAAATCATTGGCGAGGCGGGCGAGGTGATGAATGTGTTTTTTGGAATAGGTCTTCTGTGCTTGCTTGCAACGGGCTTTGTGATGCTCTGGGAAATGGTTCGAGCAGCGCCAAATGCGAAGACGGCTCTGCGTCGTATTCTCGGAATGAAGCCGTAAAGTTTTTTGTCAATCAAAAAAAAACAATAAATTGCAACTCTGTGTTTTCAAAAAACACATCGGACTGTAGCGCAGCCCGGTAGCGCACTACTTTGGGGTAGTAGGGGTCGTGGGTTCAAATCCCGCCAGTCCGACACAAGTACATATCTTTCAATATTTTAACTTGCTTTATTTTTGCAAATAGTAGCACAGTAGTATCGAATAGAGTACGAAACCACACAATAAAGCGTCGTTATGAATCCATTTCGGGTGTCATAACGACGCTTCTTTTTTTGAGGGAGGAGAGACTATCTCCACCCTTTGTACACGACAAAACTCACAGAGCAAGATTTCATCGTAGCTAGAAAGAAGAAAACCGCTCAAAAAGCGGTAGATTGCGGTGTTCACTCCTCAATCTGCTCCACTTTTCTTACGGTTTTCAAT
>JAAFHM010000630.1 GCA_013298375.1 Ignavibacteria bacterium
ACCGACCGTATCGCTTGCTGGGGATAATGGCTTGACTGTTGACATTCTTCCACAGGCAGATTTTGGTATTACTGTGTATTCACCAATGCTTTTCGGTGAAAAAATTGGTCTTAATCTTGATATTGGGCTTTCGACCTACACTTTTGGAACGCAAATGTGGTCTCGTTTTATTTTGAATGATACCTCACGAGACAAGTATCTAAGCTATGTTGGCAATTTGCCCACCGTAAATAACGATCCCGTGAAACGCACCCAAGAGGAAGTAGCAAAATTCCAGACAACAGTGCAGTTCCTTTCTTTTTCTCCAATGCTGAATTTATCGGGGTTTCTGTTGGGTGTCAATATTGGTATCCCACTTTTCCCGGGCAATACTAAAACACTCGCTTCTTCCGCACTCAGGTTGACCGAGCAGACTCAAACGATTGATGCGAGTAAAATCGCTCTCCTCATTGAACCGCGAGTAGGAATGCAAATTGCATTGTTTTCTGTTAAAAATGTTGGTACGCTATTTCTCAATGCCAATGCCAGCTATAATCTATCGGCTTTCGGGTCACTCATTGCTGCGGATGCAATGCAGCCGATTAACGCCCAAGTCGAGCAGTCGCTTCGCACTCTCGGATATGGCGATAATAATTTCCGATTTCCGGCGATAGCCTCAACCACGGGGATCAATGCAGGTAGAAAGCGCTTCGACGACATCACCGTCCAACCATTTTCCATAGCCGCAGGACTCAGTTTTGTGCTGAACTTTACCAACAAAGCCGAGCAGGAAGAATTTTTGCAAGAGGAGCGCAAGGCAGACAGTGTGCGCTCTGTGGCGCTAAAATCGCAAGGACAAGTAGATTATCTGCGCAAAAAATCCATTGCCTTGGCGGATTCGGCTATCAACACAATTATTGCATCCTCAAAAATCAGCGATCGCATTGCCAAAACCGAACAATCCATTGCCGAACAACAAAAAAAGGTACTGTCAACGCAACTCACCGAAACCAAGAAAAAAGTCTTTCAAGCGCAGATAACTACTATCACCGGAACACGTGAGGACGGTACGGAAGTAGAAAACCCGACGCTCCGTGTGGAGCAGTACGCCGCAAGTACGCAACGGAGCTTGCTTCCTGCGGTGTTTTTCGACCAAGGCTCTGCGCTGCCTTCGGTTACTCGCTACCGTCGTATTCAAGGTGCGGAGCGAGAAGCGTATAAATTGCCAAGTGACCCAAATGCAGCACCAATGAGCATCTATGCGCATTTGCTGAATATTGTTGGAAAGCGTCTCAGCACATCATCGGCAAAAATCACGCTTACGGGACAGCAGACCACCGATGAAACCGATGCAAAACTTGCGGAGAAACGCGCCGAAGCGATTGCATCGTATTTGATTGATGTCTGGAAAATTCCCGCCACCCGCATCCAACGCACCACCAAGACCGCCGCCACAAGCACACAAGCCGATAAACGCGCTGTGACGCTTTCCAGCGATAATGCCGACGTTTTGGCACCACTCGCGGTGGATTACACGACGCGCCTTGCCTCGCCGCCTGTTCTCAATATTGGCATGGAAATCAATACTGGTGCGGGCTTGAAGCAATGGGAATTGGAGTTCCAGCAAATTGTGGATAATCAACCAACGACGATCAAAGAAGCCCGAGGCGGCGACCCCGCTCCACAACGCTACGAATGGCGTTTGAACGATGAGGCAACGACAATACCAACCTCCAATGACCCCGTAACAATTCGTATTGGTGCATTTGACATCAACAATGCTGCCGCACCGGATCCTGTGCTAAAATCGGTCAAAGTGGAGCAGGTTTCCCTTGCCGACAAGCGTAAGAGCGGTTCGCCAGACAAGACTATCAGCACCTTTGAGTGTTTGTTTGGCGCTTCCCTGAGCGATATGGATGCTTCTTCTAAAAGTGCTTTTGAAGCAGCAAAGCGCACGATTACTCCACAATCCCGCGTGAATATCATCGTTTTTGGTGGCACACCGAATGTGAATGCTCGCGCTGTGGCACAGGCACTTAATTTAGACGCTCGAACTGCCGTTTTGCGCGATTCCGGAACGCCCCTGCTTACTGGTACGCAGCCCGAAGCAGAAGCATACAAGCGCTTGGTACGGATTCGCGTCGAATCGCCTGTGAAATAAATCACGGAAAATTTGTTATTGGTTGTTCCTACTCCCGTCCGGCGGCTGAAAAGCGCATTGCGCTATTGTCCCGGGCGGGTTTTACGTTTACAGATGCTGGAAAGTTGAGCAGAGAATCCGAATTGTCGCGGTCTTTGTCTGCACTCCTCTCAAGGTAGTCGCAAATTTTCTTGCAAAGTGTTGAAATTTTGGAGAAATTAGCGAAGACACTCTGTTCCACATACCGCATACAATCTTGTGGCTATATCTCGTTTTCTCTTCTCAGTTGCGCTTGTTGGTCTTCTTGCTGCACTATCCGCCCCCCGCGCTCAGGCGCAATCACGCTGCGACACGCTCCAAACCTGTCTCGGCAATGCACTCACCTTGACGCAAAACGCCCAACCGCAATACGTGGACGTTAGCCCCAATGCCGCTCAAAACGCGCTTTCGACAGTTCTCACCTTTGAAGCGTGGATAAATCCTCAGCGTGTGGCGGGCGCACGGCAATTTATCGCCGGGCTTTGGGGACCAAATACCGACGCAAACGACGTGTGGGTGCTGTATATCTCGCCTCAAGACGAACTGGTTTTTGAAATTAACGGAGCAACAACTGCGCTCGGCGCAATGGATAATACGATTGCCCGTATAAGTTTTGCGGGGCGCTATGGCGCATGGAATCACATTGCGGCGGTCTTTAACGGCGCAACGCAAACTGCTACCATTTTTCTCAACGGCGTGCA
>JAAFHM010000226.1 GCA_013298375.1 Ignavibacteria bacterium
GGCAGCAGCGCCGATGGATGAACGGGCGCATGGACGCTCTTTTGCGAAAGGATCACAAACGAATCTGTTGTTTTCAGAACGTGCAACGTGGCGGTGCAGCAGTCTTTTGTGCATGGCACAGAAGAATCCTCGTCATCCTCGCAATCGCACGTGTTTTGGCTTGCAAGCGAGACAGAATCAAGTTCGCCGGAGCAGTAGTGATACACAACGCCCACACCGCTTGTGGAAACAAGCAGCGACAATGCCATGAGGCAGGTCAATATGGAGCGAAGAATCGTCATAACTTCAAACATAGAGGATTTTTTCGGCTTTCGCAAGAATATTTCGTGGCACAAAAAAAACTTTCCAGGTGGCAAGCGAGGCTTGGAGCCGCATTGCCGACGTGGAAAGTTTTTCGATTTCGATAATTCTGCGAGATTATTTTGCTTTGGATTCGAGGTATTTCACCGCGTCACCGACGGTTTGAATTTTTTCTGCATCGCTATCTTCGATCGTAACGTTGAACTCTTTTTCAAATTCCATGATGAGTTCAACGGTATCAAGCGAGTCAGCACCCAAATCGTTGGTAAAGGAAGCATCATCGGTGATTTGGGTTTCTTCAACGCCCAATTTGTCAACGATAATTTTTTTAACGCGTTCTGCGATAGACATAAATACAACCTTAAAAGATGGACAAAAGAATGTGATTAAAATATTGAGTTGATAATTTCTTCTCTTCAAGTTATGCTGCCAAACCGCCATCAACCACGATTGTTTGCGCCGTGATGTACGATGCATCGTCGGAGGCAAGAAATGCCACGACAGATGCTATTTCATGCGGCTGTGCCGTCCGACCAAGCGGGATGCTGCTTTGCAGCGCTTTTTTCTGCTCGTCGCTAATTTTTGCGGTCATGTCCGTATCAATGTAACCCGGAGCAACGCAATTTACTAAAATATTTCGAGACGACAATTCCTTTGCAAAGGATTTTGTCAAGCCGATAAGTCCTGCTTTGGAAGCGGAGTAGTTCACCTGCCCAGCATTGCCCGTAATGCCAACGATAGAGCCGATATTGATGATTTTTCCTGCCCGTTGGCTCATCATCGGCTTGCACACCGCTTTGCTCATCAAGAATGCCCCTTTGAGATTTGTATCAATCACGCTATCCCAATCGCTCTCGCTCATACGAAGCACGAGGGTGTCCTTGGTAATGCCAGCGTTATTAACGAGAATATCAATGCGCTTTGCCGTATTTGCCGAGTGTTCAAGCACGGTTTTGACAAGGCTTGTTACGGAATCCGCTTGTGCAACATCGGCTTGAATGGCTTGAACGCTTGCGCCGAGTTCTGCCGCCAAAGCATTTGCTTTGTCGGGGCTGGAATTAAACGTGAAATAGACACTCGCACCGTCAGCGTGCAAGCGGCGAACAATCGCCTCGCCAATACCACGCGCACCGCCTGTTACAAGGGCTATTTTGCCGGAAAGTTTGGACATAATAGAATGTGAAATGAAAAATGAAGAATTATTCTTTCGTTGATTTCCAGTCATTCAACTCTTCTTCAATGAAAAAGTTGAGTAAATCGCGGTACATTTTTTCAATAAGTTCCGGGTCTAAGCCTTCCTCAGAAGCCCACGTGCGGCGGTCTTGCAAAAGGCTTCGCACGCGCTCTACCGCACGAACACTTGCCTCGCTGGTCTTGAATTGCGAAGCCGCCCGAACATACATCAAGCGCTCTCCCAACAAGGCAATGATTTGTCGGTCGCGGCGGTCAATTTCGGTGCGGATTTCGTTGATATTTTCGCATTGTTCGGGAGTTTTCATCTGCTTTATTGGAAAAGTGGCATAAATGCAAATACTATCTAAACCTTGATTCCTTGAGATTTACAGTCGGCTTCGATTTTTTGAAGGAATGTTTTACAGTCCTTCAAGGTTGATTGCAAAAGTATAGGATGCGGATTCGTTACCCAACATTTATATCGTGCGTTGCGTGAATTTTCGTATAAATTCTTGTATGATGCATAAATATCCTGTTGTAGCGGCATGATCGCATGAGGATTGTTGGGGTCAATATTCGCGTTTACACTTTTGTGTTCTGCCCCAATATTCTTCTTTTTCTTTGCGGCAAGTGCATGAATCAGGTGCAAAGCGGTGTAAAAGACAATCGTTATCTGCCAGTCGACAAACTGACCGTCCACATTGCTCTCCATGTATGCAAGAAAATTTTTATTGTGAAGAAATTGTGCGATATGCTCTTTAACACTCATAGCGATACTTTTTCATACCGTTGTAATTCACTTGTTAAATCCGAAGAAACAAAGTGCAAATGAAGGGGAAATCGTTCTGTATCAATGTCAAGTTGGTTATTGCTTTCATACCATTCTACAAATCTGTACATTAATGCTCGAAAAGTGGCGGTATCTTCTTTCAAAATAATAAAATAGTATAAGTCTTTTTCTGATAAGCGATATACCGCTTCAATGTTTTTACGATATACCGAAAGTCCACCCATAGCGAGTGAATGAAGGACTGTACGTAATAATTCTTCGGACTTTTTGTGGGACGCAAAAAGTGTAGGCAAAGGATTGGTAAGAAGTTGATTGAAATAGGCAGAAAAAGAATCAATCGCACCTTGTTTGTACAGCGACGCGCTATGTTTGGCTTGATGTTCAATTTCCTTCAACACGTTATGCACTGCATCATTTTCAGTACCGAAAGACTTTTTCGACAATGTTTTTTTCGGTTTGATGGCTGTTTTTTTTGCTGTTGTAGCCATAATGGTTGCTAGGAATTCAAGATTTTGAGAATGTTTTCACTTGCTCTGCCGTGTCAAAGCCGCCGATGGTGACTGTACCCGTAACCGTACGTTTGACCAGACCTTGCAGAACATTTCCGGGACCAAGCTCATAGAACGTATCCACGCCCGAAGCCTGCATTGCTTGAATACTCTGCGTCCACAAGACAGGTGCTGTCAACTGTTGCACAAGTGCTGCCCGTATATCATCGGCTTTGCGGAGTGGCTTGGCAAGGGCATTTACATAGACCTCCACACTTGCATCCCGCATCTCGGCTGCATAGATAGCCTTTTCAAGTTCATTCTGTGCGCTTTGCATGAGCGGGGAATGGAATGCACCACTCACAGGAAGTTCCTTGACCAGTTTTGCTCCGGCAGCCTTAAAATCAGGCATTTTTGAGCGTAAATAATCGGCACTACCGGAAATAACAACCTGACCGGGCGAATTGAAATTTGCCGCAACAATCACATTGTTGCCACTCGTTAGCGTGGCGCAAAGCTCACGTACTTTATCGTCATCCATCCCAACAACAGCCGCCATCGTGCCGGGCAATGTTTCTCCAGCGCGGAACATCAATTCTCCGCGTAATTTCACCAAACGCAAGCCCGTTTCAAAATCAACGACTCCAGCAGCGAAAAGCGCAGAGTATTCGCCTAGTGAGTGTCCGGCAGCTGCATGAAATGGGAGCTTTTCGCGCAAAAGTGTTGCCAAGACTGCTTCGTGGACAAAGAGTGCGGGCTGTGTGTAGCGCGTTTCTTTGAGTGTTTCGACGGGTCCATCGAAACAAATAGTGCTGAGGCTTACGCCCATAATGCCATCGGCGACAGCAAGCATTTGTGCGGCTTGTGGGAACTGTTCGTGTAAATCCCGCATCATACCAACGTATTGCGAGCCTTGACCGGAGAAAACGAGTGCTGTTGCCATTATTTTATCCCCCATTTCAAATAAGCAGAACCATAGGTAAAACCGCCGCCAAAAGCAGCTAAAATCATGTTGTCGCCGTACTGAATTTTTCCCGCTTTTTGCCATTCCGACAAGCAAATCGGGATTGTTCCGGCGGTCGTATTGCCATAGCGCTGAATGTTAATCATCACCCGCTCTTTGTCCAACTCCATGCGGTTTGCCGTTGCCTCAATAATGCGCAAATTTGCTTGATGGGGTACGAGCCACGCCACATCGCTGCCCGTGAGATTATTGCGTTGCATCACATCCATCGTTGCGTCCGCCATACTTTTCACCGCCGATTTGAAAACGTGTTGCCCTTCTTGATAGGCATAGTGCAAGCGCTTGTCCACTGTTTCGTGTGTAGCAGGCATCGCACTGCCCCCAGCCTTCATGTGGAGGTGTTGGAAACCGCTTCCGTCCACGTGCAACGAAGCATCCATAATGCCGACGCTATCATCATCACTCGCCTCAATCAGCACTGCTCCCGCGCCATCGCCAAAGATGATACAGGTAGCACGGTCTTCAGGGTCAACAATCGCCGTCATTTTATCTGCGCCAACAACAATCGCTTTTTGAGAGCCGCCCGATTCCACCAGTCTCCGTGCGGTTTCCAGAGCAAAAAGAAAGCCTGAACACGCGGCAGAAATATCATAGCCCCAAATACGCGGATGTTTCATCCCTAATTTATCTTGGATAAGGCACGCCGTTGCCGGAAAAACGTGGTCGGGCGTGACGGTTGCGACGACGATAAAGTCAATTTCATTTTTATCAAGACCGCGCATTTTCAAACAATCTTCAATGGCTAAAACGCTCATGTCTGATGTCGCCATACCGTCAGGGGCAAAGCGGCGTTCTTGAATACCAGTGCGAGTGCGTATCCATTCATCGGTTGTTTCGATGCGGCTTTCAAAGTATGAATTGGGAATGATGTTGTCCGGGACGTAGTGTCCGACGGCTGTGATGACGGCTTTTTTCATATTGTTTAACTATTGTTTGAAATGATTATCGTCAGAAAATCAGATATTGATGTCTTGGTACAACCATTGCTTATCGCCCAAGACACAAATCTATTCCATCCAAAATATCTTCAAGTTCCTCCAACGAAACTTCACCAATTTTATGGACGAAACGGCTAATGTCGAAGGACTTAACTTGAGAGCAATCGGCAGTACTGACTTTTGTCAAGCCATTGAGATTATTAGGCTGAATAGGGATAAAAAACGACTGACGCAGGTGATGAGGCTGAAAAGCCCGTATTGGTACGAGTAGCCGTGTCGTTAGGAAAGCGAAATTGTTATCAGAAACAACAACCGCTGGTCGTGTTTTTGTAATTTCTGTGCCAGACTGCGGCATAAAATTAACTAGCCAAATTTCAGATTGCTTCATGGTAATTTTCTAAGACATCTTGGTCATCATCAATTATCTCATAGTCTTGTATCAATGCGACTTGTGCTTTGATAATGGAATCTCGTTGCTCTTTTGGCAAACGTCGTAATTCTTTAGCACTGATCGCTGGTACATATTCCGAAGCAACGGGAACGGGGGCAAAAAATGTACGCAAATAACTCGTAATCTCCTCCAATGCCCGATTATTGACATTGGTACGATCCAAGCGAATCACAATTTCACTCTCAGTCGTTGTAAATTCCACAGCATTAACCATAACAACTCCTCAGGAATTAAGCGCAGTTTCAATACTTTTATTCACTTCTTTGCGAACAACTTCGTCTGCACGAAGGATCATGTTTTTGATAGCAAGTGGCGAGGATTTTCCATGCCCAATAATGCTCACGCCGTTGACACCGAGAAGCGGCACACCGCCATACTCCTCATAGTTCATGCCCGTCAACGCTCCTTTTAGTGCGGGTTTGGCAACTCCCATCATCAGCTTTTGTCCAAAACTCTTATCAGCAAAAGCCGTAAATTTTGCCTTCAAAAAGGTGAGCATACTTTCGGCAAATTTTAAGACGATATTGCCCACAAAACCATCACAAACAACCACGTGCGCCGCACCCATCAAAATATCGCGCCCTTCGATATTGCCCAGAAAATTTAGATTGCTTGCCTTCAAGAGTCCATGCGCTTCCAACGCCGCTTCATTGCCCTTTATTTCTTCCTCGCCGACGTTCAGCAAGCCGACACGCGGATTCTCAACGCCAAGAATACGCTTGACGTAAATACTGCCCATAACGGCAAACTCGTAGAGATGCTTTGGCTTGCAATCAACGTTTGCGCCCGCATCCACAAGCAGCGTCGGATAAGATTCCGTCGTGGGAAGGAACGTGCCAATCGTAGGGCGGCTCACGCCTTCAATGCGTCCCAAAATCAAGGTAGAATGGGACATCACAGCGCCAGTATTGCCCGCCGAGACAAATGCCTCGGCATTACGTTCTTTATGTTGCTGTAAGCCGATATACAGCGAAGAGTTACGCTTTTTCCGAAAAGCCACTGCCGGTTCGTCTTCCATCGTTACTACTTCGTCAGCATGGATGATGGAAAAATTCATACCCGTTAGCCCATGTTTGGTCAAGGCAGCACGAATCTCTGGCTCACGCCCGACAAACACGACTTCAGCATTGATGCCGTTTGCCTGAAAATGTCGCACGGCATCGGCAGCACCCAACACTTCATTGTGTGGGGCAAAATCGCCGCCCATTGCGTCGAGAATAATGCGTACTTGTTGTGATTGCGCCATAATGCCTCTGTTCCAATCGGTAAAGATCCTTGAACCAACCAGTGTAGCCCAAAAGATACACAAACCTTGTGAGAGCAAAAAAGAAAATTTTCTGCAAAACTAAGGGAATAAAAATGGGAACAAACAGTTGTGCAAAAGGCACAAGGCTTGTTCCCAGAAGAAGTCTGGCGTTTGTGAATCAAACTCGCCATCACGAATATTTACGCAGCAGCGCTTTCGTCACCGACATTGACAGCGCGACGACCATTGTAATAGCCGCACGACGGGCAAGCCGCATGAGACAATTTCATTTCACTACAATTTGGACATTCTACCAGTGTCGAAGGAACGGCTTTGTAGTGCGTGCGGCGCTTTGCGCTACGGGATTTTGAGTGTCTGCGTTTGGGATTTGGCATTGTTGTATCCTAAAAAAGTCAATGAATAAGAGTTATGATGTTGAGTCAAATTTGATAGATTGAAGCGCTGCCCAGCGTGGGTCAATGCTGCCTTCATTCGTGGTTTCGGGCTGATGTTCGGCAAATTTCGGAAAAATTTCAATAAATTCTTTCGTGCGGTATTGCGGTGCGATGCGCCGCATCGGAAGACTAATTGCCAATTCCTGACGCACTTCGTCGCTCAAATCTATGGTTGTATCATCCTCACGGATGTAAAAAGGCGGTTCTACATCGGTTTTGTCGGCATTCAGATTTGCCAGCATTGTGTTGGCGATATATTCGAGCGAAAATTCGGTTGTGACTGTTTCTTCGTATTCTTCGCCGGAAATATCGCAAATGAGACGGACAGGCGCTTGGGCGCTCATATCGAACAAATACCGCTTCCCGTGCCTGCGCAGAGTCCCCGTGATGGAAATAGTCCCGACAAATTCTTCAAAAATGTAGGGGATTTCTGAACAGTCTGCCGCCGCTTCCACAGGATATTTCCCGTCAACCAAGCCTTTGATAGAGATAATCAGCATAACGGTTTGAGGATTTTTTCCCGACAACGATAAAAACGATAGAGTTTTTGAACGATAAAGACTTCAAATATATGCTTTTTGATTTTGCTAAAAAAGAAAAATATTGTTTGAATAGGGAAAATTTCCAGAACCATCATAACAAAGTAAGAGCTACGACTTTTTTAAGGGCTATAGATGAAGTTACGCGAATATTCCTAGGCGAATTTTAGGATTCACCGCAAAACGCTCACAA
>JAAFHM010000122.1:0-8809 GCA_013298375.1 Ignavibacteria bacterium
AATATTTGATGGCGCGTCCTGATTTGGAGATTGAAATTCGAGGACACGCTTCGTCGGAGGGCGATGCAGCGAAAAATATGCAACTTTCCAAAGAACGTGCGGAATCGGCAAAGCAGTATTTGGTGCAACAATTCAAAATTTTGTCCACACGCATTCGGACGCAAGGCTTTGGCGACACACGCCCTTTGAAGGCAAACACTGACGAAAAAGGTCGCTCGCAGAATCGTCGTGTGGAAATTGTTGGTGTTTCGTCCGTTACGCAACAGGCGTTGACAACCGAAAGCGGTACTGCCGCCGAGGGGATTGGAAAAATTTCTGTCATGGAAAACAAGGTGCAGATTAGAGCACCTTGGGAGTTGGGTTTTCACGGAGCGCACACCAACGACGAAGTGCATGAGTATCACCGCATCAATACAGGCGAAAATTCTCGTGCAGAAATCACGTTTAAGGACAATAGCAAAGTGCAGATTTCCGAGAATACTTCCATGCTCATTCTCAGCCCCAGCCGCGACCGAGCATCGGACAAACCGCAAGAAAACGTGCGTTTGCTCAAGGGAAATCTTTTTGTCAAATTGAATGGACAAAGCAACACCAACGAGAAGTTTTTGGTAAAAACCGATGAATCCAATATCGAATTTGACCGCGATAACGCCGGGAAAGTAACGGTTGACAGTAACCAACGTGCGACGGTATCGGTCTTTGAGGGCGGCAACGCAAAAGTAAAACTGAATGCTGCCGGAGGTGGCGATTCAGCAATCGAGGTGGGAAGCGGCTTTGGCTTTTCGATGCAAGGCGGCGGAAGTGGTACGATGCGGCGTATTCCTGCCTCGCCCGAACTTACCGCCCCCGACCCAATGCTCTCCTCGCTCTTGGCAGTCCCTTCGCCCGTCGTCTTTCAGTGGGCGCGTCGTGCGCCGTTTACGCGCTTGGAAGTAGCAAATGATGCTTCGTTTACCTCGCTGGTCTATCGGCACGTTTTTCAAGCGGGTGATTCTGTTTCCATGCGCTTGGATTCCGGTCAGTATTATTATCGAATTGCCAGTCTTGACGAATACGGTATTGAAAGTAAGCCCATCGAAGGAACGTTAAATGTGGTTGGAAGTGGCAAATCAACAGTCTTCCGCGTCATGGGATTTCTCTTGTTTTTGCTTGCCGCCATCCTCATCTGGGCAAGTATCCTTGTCAACACGCCCTTCAACGCTCAATATATCAAGGGTTGGGCGGTAGAAAACGGTCGATTGCAATTCGGTTTTGAGCGCAATATGAACTATCTGCTTTACCGCGTCCGCAATTACACGCTTGATCATCGCTCATTACTGCTGATTATGCGTTCCATCGCGGCAATTTTTATTCTGCTGGCGATGTATATTGTTTTATAGAGCGATATGCCCCTCGCTCAAGCAAATCTCGCATCTGTCTGACTTTTACTCCACAAATTACCCACAATGGCTTCTCTCATACTCAATATACACGCTACGACACCCGAAACCTACAAGGTGAGCAAGGTGATTGCAGCATTGCGCGAAGGAGCCGTTGCGCTGTATCCGACCGATACGGGCTTTGCGCTGGGGTGCTGTTTGTCGCAAAAATCGGCGATTACCCGAATCCGCCAAATTCGCCGCCTGCCGGAACATAAACATCTCACGTTTTTGTGCGATTCATTGGCAAATATTGCGGAGTATGCGAAAGTCAGCAACCACGCCTATCGTGCTATAAAACGCTTGATTCCCGGACCCTTCACCTTCATCCTGCCAGCAACGAAGTCTGTGCCACACTACGCCGTTGACCCTAAGCGCAAAACCACCGGCATTCGCGTCCCGGACAATCGCATTGCACTTGCGTTGCTGAAAGAACTTTCCACACCGATCATTTCTATCACAGCGCGTTCCGATGACGATGAATTTGATTCGCCAGAAGAGCTTTTGTCGGCATTTACGCCTATCGTTGATGTCGTTCTTACGCCGAGTGAATATGCCTTTATGGGCGAATCCACCGTGATTGATATGACGCAAGACGCATTCTCTTTGGTGCGACGCGGAGCGCGGTTGAACGACGTGTTGGCAGAATTACCCGAATTAGTGGACTAAACGACGAAATCAGACCGTGCAAAACAGACAGAACTCATATTATCACTCTTTTTCAAGGAAGCTGCTATATGTTGAACCAACTCATTGCAAAAACGCTGCCCATCGTGCCGAAAGCTATCGTGCGGCAGGTTTCAAACCGCTATATTGCTGGCGAGACCATCCAAGAAGCCGTTACCACCATGCGCCGCCTCAATAGTGCCGGAGCCGTTGGAACGATTGATGTTCTGGGCGAGTTTGTTGATTCTCGTACCCAAGCCGAACAGGAAACGCAGATGTCGTCGAATGTTCTGGAAGCTATCCACACCAACCAGATACAATCAGGCTTGTCGGTCAAACTTACCTCGTTGGGATTGGATATTGACGACGAATTTTGCTACAACAATGTGCGCAGCCTTGTTGCGAAAGCGCAAGGAATCAAGCGCTTTGTGCGGCTGGATATGGAAAATTCGCCCTACACCACCAAGACCATCAATATCTACCGCCGCCTCCATAGCGAGGGTTTGACGAATACGGGCGTGGTGATTCAAGCCTATATGCGGCGTAGCGAGGACGATATTCGCGGGTTGGCAAAAGAAGGCGCTTCGGTGCGGCTTTGCAAGGGGATTTACATTGAGCCGGAAACGATTGCTTTCCGAGGACGCGAAGAAGTGCAGGAGAACTACAAACGGCTTCTACGCTTGCTTTTCGACCAAGATATGTACGTGGGAATTGCCACACACGACGATGTATTACTTGATTTTGCACAAGAAGAAATCGCAAAACGCGGTGTGGCAAAAAATCGGTATGAGTTTCAAATGCTCCTCGGAGTGCGGGAGCAGAAGCGCGATGCCATTATCAAAGACGGACACAAAACCCGCATCTATGTACCGTTTGGGCATGATTGGTACGGCTATTCCGTGCGCCGCTTGAAGGAAAACCCTGAAGTTGCGGGGCATATTTTCAAGGCGATGTTTACGGGTGGGCGGTGAGGAAAAGATAAAGTATTACAGTATGAAGTATAAAACTCTGAAGCAAGCATTGAGGCGGTCTTCAGGTTTTATACTTTATCGTTTATACTTCATGCGTCCCTAATTGTGCGGCATTTGAACCATTACAAAAAATCTTTCATCTGCTTGCGCCGAAGAAAATCCACAATTTCCTTCACGTCCTGCCCATGACCATTGCGGCAGATGACGAGTGCGTCTTCCGTCTCGACGACAATCAGGTCGTCCACATCAACAAGCGCAATCATTTTCTTTTCTGATTTGATGTACGAATTGCTGACATTCACGGCGACGACTTCACCTTCAAAAGCGTTATCCGATGCGTCTTTCGGGGCAAGTTGATACATCGAATCCCAACTGCTTAAATCGCTCCAATCAAACGTACCTTCGACGACGTAGGAATTACGCGCTTTTTCCATAATGCCGTAATCAATAGACGTAGAGCGGAATTGGCGATAGACCATTCGCAACGTATCGGCGTAGGTGTCTTTGCCCAAATGTTTTTGCAACAAGCGGAGAATATGTACGTGGTCTGGTAAAAATTCTTCATAATTTTTCCACAATGCCGACGCACGAGCAAAGAAAATACCCGTGTTCCACAAAAAATCACCCGAATTGAGAAAGCGAATTGCTGTTTCTATGTCGGGTTTTTCTGCAAATGTTAAAACCTTCCGCATTGCCTGAATCGGGCTGACAAATGCCTCCACGACACGCGGCGTTTCATCGAAGGCTTGAATATATCCCAAGCCTGTTTCGGGGCGTGTCGGCTGTACGCCAAGCGCAATCACGCCGTCGGTAATAGCGGCGGTTTCGGCTGCCAACGACGAGGAATAGAGAAAATCACGCTTATTCGCAATCAGATGGTCGGAAGGAAAGACCGCAACAACAAACTCATCGTCCAAAAGGTTTTGGAGATGAATGAGCGCCAGCCCAATAGCGGCGGCGGTATTGCGTCCGAACGGCTCCATGATGAGATTTGCGGCGGGCAGTCCGGGTAATTGGTCGCGGGTAAGCTGGGCAAGATTCTCGCTGGTGATAACAAAAATATCTTCCGCCGCAAACATCAAGCGCAAGCGCTCAAAGGTCTGCTGAATCAGTGATGTATGGTCAAAAAGCGGTAAAAACTGCTTCGGTTTATTTTCCCGGCTGAGGGGCCAAAGCCGTACACCGCCACCGCCCGCTAAAATGAGTGCAAATGTTTTCATATGTGCCTAGGAGTTAAGGTAAATACGCGGCACACGAGCGGTAATGCCGGTTAAAATTTCGTAGGATATTGTGCCGAGTTCTTGCGCCCACTCATCCGCATCAATGCGTATTTCTCCATGCTCTGAAGTTTGCGAACCCAGCAAATACACACTTTCACCAACAGAAAATTTCGCATCGCCCACATCCACCATGCACTGATCCATACAAATCGTTCCGACGATGGGGAAATACTGCCCGCCAATCATCACTCGCGCCTTGCCCGTTAAACTGCGTCGCAGTCCATCGGCGTAGCCAATAGGAATAGTCGCAATCGTGGTTTCTCGCGGCGTGGTATAGCGCCGTCCGTAGCTGACGGGTTCTCCGGCGGCTAGACGACGAAGGGAGATAATGCTGGTTTTCAGTGACATTACGGGTTTCACATCAAGTGGCGAGGCGAGTTCTGGCGAAGGATTATAGCCGTAGAGCGCTATTCCGGGGCGAAGGAGCGTAAAAGCCGCTTCTGTGCTACTGTCCGCGACTGCGCCACTATTGGCAGCATGAACATAACGAAACAGGAACCCCGCATCACGCAAGGTTTGGAGGGTATCGTTCAATCGCCGTACTTGCAGGTGAAAATAACGTTTATCAACTTCGTCAGCAGTCGCAAAATGCGTACAGATGCCGTGAATCGTGATATTCGGCAAATAGCTTGCAGAGCGCATAAATTCAAGCGCCTCGTTGGGTGGAATGCCGTCGCGGTGCATTCCGGTGTCGAGTGTGAGATGTGCGTTGAGAATACGCCCTGTTCGCGCCGCTTCCGCAGAGAAAGCTCTCATAGTGTCAAGCGATGCCGCACAAAACTCCAAATTGAGCCGACAATATTCCGCCGCACCGTGTGGAAACGGTGGCGTGACAACAGCAATCGGTATCTCGTAGGGAATACGCCTGTCGGAGCGGAGCGGCTCGGCTTCGGCGGCAAACGCCACACCCAGCATGGTTGCGCCTTCTGCAATAAGCGCCTTTGCACACGGCACAATACCGTGTCCGTAAGCATCGGCTTTGACAACAGGCATAACTTCCGTATTTCCGCCACGAGTGCGAATAGCGCGAAAATTTGCCCGAAGTTGCGCCAAATCTACCTCGGCAATGGTGGTACGGAGCGGATATTCTTGCCGATAATCGTGTGTGGTGTAGTTCATAATCGTTTATAGTTGTTGGCAATGGATGATTCTCAAACAGCACCTGAATGTATATGCACAGTACACTCACACCTGCTGCAAAATCTCCACAGCCATTGAATATTTCTTGAATGGCGGCATCAAGTAAATGCCCTGAATCATCGGTTTTGCCTTGCGCAGAAAATCCACCGCAAGCGCAATACCCTCGCGTGTTGCCGATTCCAAGCCACCGGAAGCATTTGCCTCGTGAATACGGGTGCGAACCCAATCGGGGATATACATTCCCGGAACTTCGTGGTGCAGGAAATCCGCATGACGAGCCGAGCGAAGCGGTATCACGCCGAGCATGATGTGAATTTTGATGTGTTTGGTGCGCTCCAAAAACCGATGCAAGGTCTCCTCGTCAAAAACAGGCTGCGAGAAGGCTACGTGTGCGCCTTGCACGGCTTTTTCCTCCAAACGGCGGACTTCGCGGTCGAGGTCATAGGCGGCAGGATTGCAAGCACAGGCAATACAAAACTGTGTTTTGCCACCAATCGGATTTCCCATCAAATCACGCCCATCATTCATCTGCCCCAAAGCACGTATAAGCCCGATGGAATCTACATCATAGACCGATGTTGCGTAAGGGAAATCGCCAATTTGCGTTGGGTCGCCTGTCACGGCAAGAATATTTTTTACGCCCATAGCGTGTGCGCCTAGCAACTCCGATTGCAAGCCAATCATATTGCGGTCGCGGCAAGCCAAATGCGCCAGACATTCGATTCCCACTTGTGTTTGAACAATTTGCGAAATAGCAATCGAACTCATCCGAAGCCGCGCCCGTGCGCCATCCGAGATATTTACCGCATCCAAGCCGTTCTTTTTCAAATACTCTGCACCTTCAAGAATGCTCGACAAATCCAAGCCGCGCGGCACGTCCAGCTCTACGGTTGTGAGCAGCTTTTTACCAAGATTGTCGAAAAAGCTCGTTGTTGCGCCATCGGCTACTTCCGGCTCGGAATGTGATGAAACCTTGATTTCCGGCTTCCGCGAACCAATAATGGCATCCCTCACTGCCTCAGCAATGGCGCGGGTGTGTTCCACCGTGCCGCCGCCTTCGCAGCCCACGATACGCGCCCCAGCTTCCACCAAACGCTTGATAGATTGCGCCACATAGCGTGGTTCGGCATTGTAGATTGCTTTCCCATCCACCAACGTCGGAATCCCCACATCGGGCTGCGAACAAAGCGGTACGCCGTCAGCATGAAAATTCTTGAGAATATCCATCATGCGCTGTGGACCAACCGTGCCATTGGTGCCGATTGCCGCAACGCCCTTGCGAACAAGGCGTAATGCGACATCGGTGGGAAATGAAGTTGCTAAAACAGCACCATCTTCCGGAAATGTTTTCTGGGCGATAATCGGAATATCGGCGGCAACGAATTTTGCGGCATCAATCGCCAATTCCAGTTCTTCCACATCAATAAACGATTTCAGCATCAGCACATCCGCCCCACCGTCCACCAGTGCGGTTATCTGCTCGACAAATGCCGCACGAACATCATCGCGATTCAATGTTCCAAGCGGCGTGAGAAATTTTCCTACTGGTCCGACAACACCCGCAACAAACGCCTTATGCTGTGCGGCGTAGCGGGCTATCCAAACACCCGTGCGATTGAGTTCATAAACTTTATCGCCAAAACCGTAGCGCTCAAGCGTCAGGCGGTTGGCGTGTTCGGTGTTGCTTTGTAGCAGATGAGCGCCGGCATCCAAGAAAGCACGATGAATATCTTCAATAAGTACCGACTGTTTGCTGTTATAAACGCACGGCGGGAAGTCGGTAAAACCTCGCTCGGTGAGTTCTGCCGCAATAGAACCGTCGGTAACAAGCGGCGCAGATTCGGTGAGGCGTTCGAGAAATGTGCTTTTAGCAGAGTTGGTGATGAGCATAAGATTGGGAATGTGGTCAGTGCAAAAAATCGGTCTTTTGAGGTAAAAGAAAGACGGCAAATTTACGATAAAATCGGGAAATATGCGTGATGGCAAAAATAATGCCCCTTATTTCTGCTTCGCGGCGCACCATCACTGCCTTTAACACTTCTTTAACACTTCGTTTGCCCAAAGTCTTCCATTTTTCCGTAACTTTGTGTCGTTCTGTTTCGTCTAAATTCTTGGCGCACGAGCGCTTCGTTTCTTCGCAATATTGTCGGCAATTTCACCCTTATTTTTATCCAACTCTATGAATAAAAAACTTTGGCTTACCGCCGCCGCATTTCTGATTTTAGGCATTGCCGGAGGCGTATTTTTGCAACCCGTCACCTCGCAAGACGAGTGGTCGGCACAAGCGGGCAAATTGAATAACCTGCTGTTTTACATCTCGAAATACCACGTCGATAGCAACAGCGCAGCAAAAGTCGGCGAAAGCGCTATCAAAGGCGCATTAGATCAGCTTAACGACCCGTATGCCGACTACCTTCCGGCAAAACAAAAAGAGAATTTTGACGAGTCGTTTCGCGGGAATTATTTCGGTATTGGTATTCGCTTTGGTATCCTGAAAGATACTCTCACGGTCATTACGCCTATTTTCGACGGACCAAGCGAAAAAGTTGGGCTGCTTTGCGGTGATAAAATTGTGAAAATCAACGGTGAAAATGCTATTGGCATCAAACAAGACAGTGTACCGCGCAAACTCAAAGGTCCGCTTGGCACGAAAGTAACTGTGACGGTCAAGCGTACTGGCACCGACAATCTTTTGGATGTAGAAATCACTCGCAGTCAAATTAATACACCGGCGCTTGTTGCTTGCTACATGATTGATAAAGAAACTGGATACATTTTTATTGATCGTTTTGCGGCAACAACAACCCAAGATGTAGTCGAAGGCGTAAAAAGCCTCAAAAAGCAAGGAATGAAGCGTCTTGTGTTGGATTTGCGGAACAATCCGGGCGGCTATCTCGACCAAGCATGGCGCTTGGCAGATGAATTTATCAAAGGTGGCAGCACCCTTGTTTACACCAAAGACCGCACCAATCAAATCCGTGAGTCGTACCCTTCCACCGAGGGCGGAAATTTAGAAGATTTGCCACTGGTGGTCTTGGTTAATGGCGGCTCTGCGTCGGCAAGTGAGATTGTTTCCGGTGCAATTCAAGACCTTGATCGGGGCATTGTTGTTGGTGAAACAACATTCGGTAAGGGTTTGGTACAACAGTTTTTCCCGCTCAATGACGGTTCATCGGTAAAATTCACAACGGCAAAATATTATACTCCCTCGGGGCGCTTGATTCAACGCGCTTTCAAAGACAAAAAATCCTATTATGCGCAAGATGGTCGGGTTGACCTTCAAGAAGGTGCAAATTTCGAGCATAGCCGCGAAATATCAGATTCAAGCCGTCCT
>JAAFHM010000122.1:8819-11153 GCA_013298375.1 Ignavibacteria bacterium
GTTCAAAACGACAGGCGGACGCAAGGTTGTTGGCGGTGGCGGCATTGTGCCGGATTACGTCGTCAAAAGTGACACTGTTGGCAAACTTTACCAAGCACTTGCCAGAGGCGGCGTATTTCCTGACGCGACACAAAATTACATTCTGAAAAATGGCAACGCCATTCGCAAGAAATATGGCAAAGACTTGAAAGCATTTTTGAACGGCTACAAAGTGGATGATGCACTATTAGCAACATTCAAGGAAATTGCACAAGAGAAAAAAATTGAATGGAACGAGGAACAATGGAAAATCGAAGAGCCTTTACTTCGCACGACGATGAAAGGTATGGTTGCAAGTTTTGTCTGGAATTGGCAAGATAGTGCGTTTATCTTGGCATATATGCAAAGCAAACAACTCGAAAAAGCAATGACGCTTTTTCCAGAAGCCGCAAAAATGGCGAAGTTCTAATCCTGTGACTCTTCATTGAAGATATGCCCTGCTTTGGACGCAATACCAAGGCAGGGATTTTTTTTGCGACAAGAAACGGAAAAAAAATGCGGTTGTCTTCCAAAAAATTGCTATATTTGCAGTCTTTCGCTCAAATAGCGCAACAATGATTACGCCAAACAATTTTCGTTTTTTACTGTTATCTTTTAACGACCAATGAAACGCACTTACCAACCCAGCAAGTTGCGCCGCCGCAAAGTACACGGCTTCCGCGCACGCATGGCGACCAAAAATGGACGCAAAGTTATCGCGGCACGCCGCGCAAAAGGACGGCATCGCCTCACGGTGAGCGATGAGCCACGCAACGGTTAATTTCTCTATTCCGGCTTCTTGTGTCGGATTGATTGTTGCTTACTCCCTCTGCGGAGAAATCCTTTTCGGTTAATAATTCCTTCATCAGGCGCATGAATACGTTTCTTGCGCCTGATTTGTGTTTGGCTGTTCGCAAAATTCTATGGTACAGAATACGTTTGCAGAGACGAACAACGTCCGTATTGCTCCGCTCAAAGGGCATGGTGCATTCGATGTCGTGTTCGAGCATGGTGCGCGGTTTGCTTATCGTGGTGTAACGGGGTTCATTCTCTTTCGTCACGTCATAACAGCACCAGAAAAATCGGCACTACCGGAATTAGCACGATTCACAGCCATTCCGGACGATACCGTGCTGGTCGGCGTAGCAGCAAAACGCCGGACACGTCCAGCAGTCATGCGGAATCGGGTCAAACGCCTTTTGCGGGCAAGTGTCCAAGCGGCACTCTGGGATGCCCACGCTATGCGGTTTCATGCGGGCAAAACGCCTTTTCCGATTGCAGCTATTGTACTAATTTGCAACATCATTCCCGCAAAGCCGTCTCTATTGCATCTGGCGGACATTCAACCGCTTGTTGAACGTATTTTCCAGAATGCCGAGCGTTTTTGCAATCATGCGACTGAACGCCAACGCACGGCAGAATCCTCTTCGCCCATAACGCCTGTTTCTAAAGGTGATACCGCATGAAATGGCTTGTTCTCTTGCTCTTGCGTATCTACAAGCGCGTGATTTCGCCCTTACTTCCGGCGGCGTGTCGCTTTTACCCGACGTGTTCAGTATATGCGATTGAAGCAGTCGAAAAGTATGGTGCTATGCGCGGCGGCTGGCTGGCACTCAAGCGCATTGGAAAATGCCATCCCTTTCATCCGGGCGGTGTTGACCTTGTTCCGTAACATCGAATACTGAAATAATTTCTTCTTCGTAATTTCTTCTTCATAATTCGTCATTAACTAATTCTATGGAACGTAAGCAGTTTATCGGCTTTTTGCTCATTGGTATTATTGTTGCGGGATACATGACGTGGACTTCCATCCAAGCACCGCCGCCAAAACCTGCATCAAACGCCAAGCAACAAAGCGATTCCATCGCAAAATCTTCCGCGAAAACTTCCCCCGACCAAACCTCGAATCCGCCCGCCGGAGAGCAAACCGCACAAGCAGGCTCGCCCAAACAAGCCGCACCATCCTCAAATTCGCTTCACACCAAGTACGGCGCACTCTATGAGCGACACCTTTCCGGTGCGAATGAGTCGATCGTCGTCGAAAACGACCTCATCAAAGCCCGCATTATGGCTCAAGGCGGCGCGGTGCGTTCATGGCGTTTGAAAGAATTTAAATCGTGGTATGGCGACACCGTCCAGCTTGTTCCGTATAAAAATCAATTTGGCGCACTCGGTATCAAATTCACTGATAAAAACGATGGTCAAAACGGCACAACCCGCGAAAGCAACGTTGTTGATACCCGCGAACTCTTTTTTACGGTGAATAATCCTCGCAGCAAAGGCAATTACTTCCGTGTGACGGGGAATGATTCCGTG
>JAAFHM010000397.1 GCA_013298375.1 Ignavibacteria bacterium
ACCTCCACAATGAGCAACAAAGCAGCCCTCCCCAAACGCAGTGAAAACTACTCCGAATGGTACAACGACCTCGTAAAACGCGCCGACCTCGCCGAAAATTCCGCCGTGCGCGGCTGTATGGTCATTAAGCCTTACGGGTATTCGATTTGGGAAAAAATGCAGCAATCGCTGGACAAAATGTTCAAAGATACCGGACACACCAACGCCTACTTCCCGCTTTTTGTTCCGAAAAGTTTCTTGGAAAAAGAAGAAGGTCATGCCGAAGGGTTTGCCAAAGAGTGTGCCGTCGTAACGCATTACCGCCTCAAGGCAGACCCGAATAAAAAGGGTGCGCTTATGGTTGATCCCGATTCCAAGCTGGAGGAAGAACTCATCGTGCGCCCCACATCGGAGGCAGTAATTTGGAATACCTACAAAAATTGGATTCAGTCCTATCGTGATTTACCGCTCCTTATCAATCAGTGGGCAAACGTCGTGCGTTGGGAAATGCGGACGCGCCTCTTTTTGCGCACAACTGAGTTCCTCTGGCAAGAAGGACACACCGCGCACGCCAGCGCTGAAGAGGCTGTCGCCGAAACCAAGCAAATGCTGGATGTATATGCCGAATTTGCTGAAACAGTGATGGCAGTACCTGTTATCAAAGGCGTGAAAACAGCCAATGAGCGATTTGCCGGGGCAGAAGAAACCTACTGCATCGAAGCCATGATGCAAGACGGCAAGGCGCTTCAAGCAGGAACGTCGCACTTTTTGGGGCAGAATTTCGCCAAAGCATTCGATGTGCAGTTCTCGAACAAAGAAAACAAACTCGAATACGTCTGGGGAACGTCCTGGGGCGTAAGTACGCGCCTCATGGGAGCGCTCATCATGGCGCATTCCGACGACAACGGCTTAATCGTTCCGCCGCGTCTCGCGCCAATTCAAGCGGTGATTGTACCGATTTACAAAAATGAAGAGCAGCTCAAAACCATTTCTGCAAAAGTGGATGAAATCGTGAAAGCACTGCGTTCAAAAGGAATTTCGGTGAAATACGACACGCGGGACAGTTTAACGCCCGGATTTAAGTTTGCGGATTGGGAGATGCGCGGCGTTCCGGTGCGCTTGGCGCTGGGCGAGCGAGATTTGCAAAACGGTACGATTGAAGTGTCGCGCCGCGACAAAGAGCGTGGCGAAGAAGGCGCAAAGACGGTTGCTCAGATTGACGGCATCGAAAACACCGTCGCAGCGCTCTTGGAAGAAATCCAAACGAATCTCTACAACAAAGCACTCAATTTCCGCACAGCGAACACGCGCAAGGTAGATTCTTACGACGATTTCAAAGAAATGATGGCGCAAAAAGGCGGCTTTGCACTGGCGCATTGGGACGGCACGACGGAAACCGAACTCAAAATCAAGGAAGAAACTAAAGCCACGATTCGCTGTATCCCGCTTGATTCCACGCTGGAAGAAGGGACGTGTATTTATTCGGGTAAGCCCTCGAAGCAGCGTGTACTCTTTGCTGTGGCGTATTAGTGATAGCATAGGGAAACGCCATGAGTGATTATCATATCAATATTTTTTATAGCGAAGAGGATAACGGTTATATTGCCGATATACCTGATTTACCGCTTTGTTCAGCATTTGGCGAAACCCCCGATGAAGCACTACGCGAGGTTTTGCAAGCAAAATCTGCATGGTTGGAGGCGGCAAAGGCTTCCCGAATGCCGATTCCGCCGATACGCTACAAACCGTTGATTTACCAAACTGTTTCGGCTCATTAATCTGTCTAACCAAGAAAAAGAACCGCCTGTCAGAAATTTGTTCCGACAGGCGGTTTTCTATTGAAATGCCTTGATGCAAAAGTGCGCTCTTATTTTCCGCTTTCTTTCGACGTTTCCGGGTTCAATACCACCTTCACAACATTGTTCTTATTCAAGTATTTCCGTGCTGCTTCGTGAACCATTGCAGGATTAATCGTCTCGGTACGCGCATCAAACGTGAGTTCTTTGCTCGGGTCTGTTTTGTATTTGGCAGCATCCTCCAATACGCCAAGCCAGTAGCTATTTTCTTTTTGAGAAACTTCATGCTGCCGACGGCGTATTTCCTTGACTTTATCCACATAGACCGTTATCGTGCTGCTTGGAGAAGCCGCATCTGTGCTTGTTTTTGCGGATTGTTCGCTTTTGCTCTGCTGTTGGAGAGAATCAATTTGGCGGAATGTTGCGGCAATGAGTTCTTCTACGCGGTCGGGAGCGCAACCGAACTGGATTTTGACTTGATAGCCAACATTTGGTTCGCGGTAGGAATTTGCGGCACACATCACACCATACACACCGCCTAAATCCTCACGCAGCACTTCGCGGAGGCGAATAGCCAACACTTCACTCATAGCCTGTAAAGCAAGACGATTGCTATCTTGCCAATCGAACGCACCCGTAAAGACGAGCGAAACCGTGCTTTTCGGCTCAATTCCTTTTTTGAAAATGCGCTCTGCTTTGCCGACGGGCGGGCGAATGCCAAGGTCTTTCCATGTTTCCGTGCGTTTGAGTGAAGGCAGCGAACCCAAGTATTTTTCGGCAAGTGGCTTGAATTCATCGGGGTTGAAATTGCCAACGAAGGTAAAGACAAAATCACTTGCATCGGCGAAGCGCTCTTGGTAAATCTGAAAGGATTTATCGAACTGAATCGCCGAGAGTGTTTCTTTGGAAAACGGCTTGCGGCGCGGGTGATAATTGGAAAGAACGCTGACCAAGGTGTCTTGAAACGCACTTTCGGGAGTATTGCGGAAATTCTCAAGAACGGCTTGCATACGCTGTTTGAGGTTCAGAAATGCCGATGAATCCTTGCGCGGCTGCGTGCAGTACGCATAGACCAGTTCCAATGCGCCTTCTACGTCTTTCGGTGAGCATGAACCGCTTATTCCCTCGTAGAGTTCGCCGATATACGGAGCCACACGCACGACTTTTCCCGCAAAGCGTTTTTGGAGCGCAATCGAGTTCAACGTGCCAACACCCGACTCCGTAATAAGCGCCGTTGCCATGTCTGCACTGGAAGCATCAGCATCCGAAACCAGCGACGAGCCGCCCGGACTGAATGCGCGGAAGAGAATTTCATCGTTTTTGAAGGTAGTCGGCTTCACGATAACGCGCACGCCGTTGCGGAATTTCCACTCAGTTGCGCCTACTTCGGGCATATCATTGGTCATAAACACACGTCCGGGCTTCGGCTGTTTCTCAGCGCTGATAAGCGGCTCGGCGGAAACATTGTCTTTGTATGGCTCAATGTCTTTGCTGCTTTCTACCGCACTGATAGCCGCGAGGAGTTCCTGCTCCGTTGGAAGTTTCGCCGTGCTGTCTTTGAGCGACACGGTAACATTCACAATGCGGTTCATCTCCGGCATAAACTTCGCGTTCAGCGCATTGACTTCTTGGAGCGTGATTCCGGGCAGCAGCTTTTTCGCTTGCTCAAATTCATAGCCGATACTTGGCAATGTTTCTTGCGTTAAAAAATTGCGGAGATATTCTTGCGCAAGGCGGTTGGATTCCGTCTTTTCGCGCTCGGCGTAGGATTTTTCATAGCTCCGCACAATATCGGCTTTGCGTCGCTCTAGCTCACCCGCCGTGAATCCATGCCGTTTCACACGCTCGCTTTCCGTTAAAAGCACCGTCAGCGCACGCGGAATGTTGTTGTCTTTAATAAAAAATCCGGCAAGCGTGTAAGCATCATTGGTGCGGACTAAATCCCGCCCTTTATTTGCGCCACCGAAGGTGAAGGGGGGATTGGGTTTTTGGACAATTTCACGGAGGCGCTCACTGAGCATTCCGCAATACAGGCGCTCCAGAAGCCGTTCACGAAATGCGCCAAGCGTTTGTCCGCCTGCTTGGGTGTAAGCGTGGGGCAGTCGGGTTTGGACTTGTACGCCCGTGAACATTGCTTCTTTGTCGCCGGCAATAGAAAATCGCCAGCCTTTGTGGTCCGGCACGGTAGCAATAGTGCGGGGTTTGGGGTTTTGAGGTGCTGTCAATCTCGAAAAATGCTCTTTGATGCGGGCTTCGGTTTCTTTAACGTCAATATCACCCACGACAATCACTGCCATGAGTTCCGGGCGATACCAATCGCGGTAAAAACGCTTGAGTGTTTCGTGTTTGAAGCCTGTCAGCACCTCCGGCGTACCAATCGGCATCCGCTCGGCATAGCGTGAGCCTTTGTAGAGCATGGGGAGTTGTTGCTCCAAAATGCGCATATTTCCGTTGCGTCTGAGGCGGCGTTCCTCCAAAATCACACCGCGCTCTTTTTCAATTTCGAGCGAGTCAAAACTGATGTTGTGCGCCCAATCTTCCAAGACCTGAAAACCGCGACGCACGATAGAATCACGGTCTGAGGGTAATTGTAGAAAATAGACTGTTTCATCAAATCCCGTGCTGGCGTTCACATCGGCACCGAATTTCATTCCGACCGATTCCAAATAGCTCACCAATGCTTGCTTTTGGAAGTTTTTTGTGCCATTAAATGCCATATGTTCGAGGAAATGCGCCAGCCCACGCTGGTCATCGTCTTCGAGTGTAGAGCCGATATTGACACCAAGCATCATTTCTACGCGCTTTTCGGGCTTTTTATTGGCGCGGATGTAGTAAACAAGACCATTCGGAAGTTTGCCGATGGTAATGGCGGAATCAGTCGGGACGATTTGTCGCCATTCGTCGGGTATTGACTCGCCGGAAGCCTTTGCCGAAGCCGTTGGCGAGGCGCTTTGAGCGGCTGACGGCAT
>JAAFHM010000526.1 GCA_013298375.1 Ignavibacteria bacterium
TTAAAAAGAACGAAACTGCCGCAAGCGAGTCTAATTGCAACGGTGAAAGATACGCGAAAACCCGCATCGAAACTGCTGTTCCGGTCGTTGTCGTGACGCGCACATTGCCCGTTGCGCCCGTCGCAACAACTGCCACAATACGCTCTGGCGAAACAACGGTAAACCGCGCTGCCGCGACTCCCCCAAACAACACCTCCCGCACCCCGACAAAACCCTGTCCCACGATGGTTACAGTTGTGCCGTTACTGCCTGAAATCGGCGTGAAATCTATGCCCGATGGCAGAACCACACCGGGCAGTACCGTTAGCGCCGCGGCCAGACTCGCCGAACCAAATGGCGTAGTCACGGTCAGCGTCCCACTTGTTGCACCGGAGGGCATCGTGATAATGGCTTCGGTGGGCGAATTGAACTGCACCATAACTGGCACACCGCCAAGCGTTGCGGTCATACCAGCAGTGAAATTTGAACCCGTGATAATGACTTGCGAACTAACGCCGGGCATCGCATTCGACACGCTCACAATCGTCGGCGGAGATGTAACGACAAGGCTTGTTGAAGCCGTTGCCGTGCCTCCGGCGGACTGCACCTGAATAAAGCCGGAACTCGCACCAGTGCTGAGGACAGCGACAATTTGCGTGGAGGAAAGTACCATAAAATTCGTCACGGGAACGCCGCTAATCGTCACACTGGTGACATTCGTCAAATTCGCACCCGTAATCGTTATCATACCGCCGCCACCGACCGTTGCGGGGCTGAAGCCCGTAATGGCGGGCTGCGGGAAAATGGCGAGTGGCGCAACAGTGCTTCCACCGAGAGTTTGCACTGTCACAACACCGCTTTGTGCCTGTGCCGGGACGGTGACGAGAAACTGCCCGGTTGCTGTCGTCGTGAAAAGCGCTGGAATGCCACCAACAAAAATCGTTTGAATATTAACGAGGTTATTGCCGCTCAAAATCAGTATTTGCCCAACTCCGGCTTGGGTCGAAGAAAGCATCAAGCCCGACGGCGGCGAAACAAAGACGAATGGCACGAGTGATTGCCCCGTTCCAGCGACGTTGGTTGCCGAAATCAGCCCCGTTGCGCCTGTGGAGACCACGAGCGAGAGTTGCGTTGGAGAGTTGATGGTGTAACTCGAGACGGGAACTCCGCCTACGCGCACGGACGTAACATTGCCCAAATTCACGCCCTGCACCGACACGACCGAACTGGTTGCTCCCGTTGTCGGCGAAAACATCGTAATAACGGGTTCGAGCGGGAAGGTTAATAGTGTACAAACGACACTTGTACTTTGCAACGGAGAGCCGCTTATTACCTGCAATCGCAACGTTACCGTTGTTGAAAATGCCAGTGGATTTCTCCATTCAATGGCAAGATTCCGCAGGGTATCGGCGGACTGATTTATCAAACTCACCGTTGCAATGGTTATCGTAAAACCATCGGTTTCACCACCACTGCCAACGAGTGTCGCTCGCACGGTTGCTTGCGTTGGCACAAGTACGCCCAAACCATTCCACGCGCCAAAGGCAACATTAAACGGCTTGCCGTTGGACAAAACAAGCTGCCCTGCGTTGAACGCTCCGGCATTAACGCCGTGCGTACCCGTGCTGCTGGATTGACTCATTGCCAAAGCAAGTGCCTGTGCGGGATTGGCAATGACGGTGACGGTAATTTGCGTGGAGAATACGAGTAAGCCGTTAGTCGTTGAAAGCGTGATAATAGCTTGCGTGGAGCCGCCTTGTGGCGGTGCATTTTGCCAAACAAAAACAGCGTTTGTGCTGAAGGTGGCAAGATTGTTGAATGATGTTTGCGACGCGCCTTGAACGAAGAATTGCGCCGTTCCACCCACTGTTGGCGCTATTGTCCAACGCACACTCGCTGTCGTGGCTTGCAAAAGCGTCGTCGAACGGAAAACACTTGCTGTGAACGGTGTTTGACTGCGACTAACAACAACCGTACTGCCGACATTAAAGCCGTCTGTCAAACCACGCTGCACGGCACTGAAGGTCAGTGCGTCGCCGCCCAAGGCAACGACATTGACGGTAGTCGTCGTTGTAAAGCCGAGAGCATCTTCAATCGTTAGTGTAAGATTAACACTTGCCAAGGTGGTTATGATGGGAATAGCAGGATTAGTCAGGTCAAATGCTGCGCCGGAAAGTCCTGTCCACGTGTATTTTATTGGCGGAGTTGTTCCGCCGAAAACAACGTGCGTACCATTCAATGCCGTTGCTACGCCGACTTGCGCATACACCGTAAAACCCTGCAATTTTGGTGTAAATTGTACACGAACTGTTCCTGTTGACGTAGAAGTCCCATCGGTGGCGGTGTAGGTAAAGGAATCAATACTATTTTGCTGGACGCTGCTCCATGCCGTGTAGGTGGCGGTGGAAGCAGGCGTAAACGTTGTGCCGCCGAACACTCCGCCACCCGCAAGCGCATATGTGAGCGTTGCCGTTCCCAAAGGACGCTGGGTCGAGGCTGGAAGCCGTATTTGCGAACTTGGTGGTGCGTACATATCCGCCATCATGCCGCAGGGCGCATTGGACAAGCGCCATTGCGGGAGATTAGTTGCCGTTGAGAGAAGTGTTCCAAGTTGCCCGCTTTTGTAGTCGTAGAGAGTGTTCCCCGCGCCTTCATTGAAGCGCCAACTCGACTGTAAATTTGCCCAATTTGGGTGCGTGGGTTCAACTGGTAACCCTTTATGAAAGTTGATGGTTTGCTGCGACAAAGCGGTATTCCAAAAACGCACTTCGTCCAGCACTCCCGCATAAAATGAGGAAGGAGCAGCACCAAAGGCGGAGCCAAAGGTTAAAACCGGGTTGGTGATATTATTCACGCCAGGGTTAGGATTTATGCCGCTTCCGCGCAAAATGCCGTCCACATAAATAAACAGCGAATCGGCGGGAAGGGCTTTATAGACCACCGCGACGTGGTGCCATTGATTATCTTGCACATTTACGCCCGGAGCGACGCTCAATCCCGTTCCAAAATTTGACCAGCGAAACTCCAAACGTCCCATCGAACCTTGCGCTTGGAGGGTAAAGCCATTGCCATTCACATTATTTACCCCTGCACTGAGAAATACTCCACCCGACGCAGGAGTGCGAATCATCGCTTCGGCGGTAAAACTCCCCGCGCCAACGTTTACGCCTGTTGCGGGGGTGACACGGGCGTAAGAATCCACCGCATTAAATTGCAACGCATGACCAAAACAGGTGGTCACATCAGGAACCCTGTTCAAAAAGACGCTGACTTCTGACGTTACGCTTTTCGGAACAACAATATCCAGATCATTATCGCCGTCCACATCCGCCAGCGCGATGCCTTTGGTCTGCCCGCCCAGATTTAGCGGGGAGTTTAAGCCAAAGGCGGTGAAATTTCCTGCACCGTCATTCAGACGAATTACCACACCTTGCGGGTCATTATTCGCCGTCAGCAAATCCAAATCACTATCGCCGTCAATATCTGCCAAGGCAGCATTTCTGGGCGCAATACCCATCGGATAGGTCGTTGCGGGTCCAAACCCACCTGCACCGTTATTGAACCGCACCGTTACGTCATTGCTGGTTTGATTGACCTGCACCAAATCCAAGAAATCATCATTGTTGATGCGTCCAAGCACAAGGGCGCGGACATCGGTTCCACCCGGAA
>JAAFHM010000417.1 GCA_013298375.1 Ignavibacteria bacterium
ACACCAAAAGCAAGGCTGACCTTCCAGAATGCCTATCGTGATATTTGCCCCGATAACCCGCATTCCTCTCTGGATGCCAATGGGGGATGGAGGCTGCCAATATAAATAAATTCATTTGGCGGACTACTAGTAGTACTGAGAACTATCGTTTTTGCTCCTTGAGATGTCCTTCACCGCTCAACAACGACAAATAAATACGCAAATTCCCGTGTGCGTGGAAGCCTATCGCTTTCACGCATTTTTTTTGCCAGAGTGTTCGGGCGGTCAGAACATGGCGCATACTCAATCGGTATATTGCCGAGAGCAGGATGTTGACGCAAAAATCCCAGAAGGCGCTCTGTATCGGTCTTGAGCAAGGCATCGTCACAATGATTAACCGTCGTGACCAAGCGCACACGGCTTCCCGCCTGCGCTGTTATCACATTCGCCAATTCAGGCTTTGTTTCGTAGAGTGCCCAAAGTGTCGGGCTTAGTGCGTAAATCGTGGTATTGCGTTTGATAGCTTGGGTGGCAAGGTTTCCCCGAATATCGGCGCGAAGGCTGATAAATCCTGAATCGGCAGGAATTTCCGTATTGTCTTCGTCAAAAACGCTAAAGCGGTAGGTAAAGCGCTCATCGGGGCGAATAAAGAGTTCCGGCGCATCGGCTGGCTTCCACAGAAACGGCTTGGGAACAAGTGTTGACGAGGTGTCGCTAAAAAATCCAATGCGCCTCTCCCTGCCATTTTGCAACGAGCGCCAGAGCGAAAGATCGAACCCGCGCAATTCTGCCTCGCTGACAACGCGAGGCGTGAAGGCAATATGCGGTAGTGCAGCAGCCAAAAGTACCGTATCGGTAAGAATTGTTCCGGACGACGAGGACGTGCTAATTTCCCTTCGGCTGCGCAAACGCAGGTTGTAATCGGCAAAATAGCGTTGCAATTCCTCGTAATGCCGATAAATACTGGTGTTTGACGCGAAATCATGTTCCAGCGCCGACGGAAAAATTGGTATTAACGAAACGACGGTTTTTTCTGCTTCCACCACCACGCTCCGCCGCCGTTGACCATTTTGGAGAATAAACTCCGCATCAACGCTTGCACTCAAAAGCGGCTTTGGTTTGGCAATGCGACGTTCATATTGTTCATTGATAAAAACTTTTGCCGGCTCGTCGTTTGGATATTCGCTTGGCTGGACAACAGTATTGGAGCGCTTGAGCAGTGTGCGCGTGCTTTCATTGCTTGCGACAACGATAATGCTGGTATCGCGGGCAAAGGTGGTGTCGGGCGTAGGAAGAATGCGCTCTGTGTTGATTAACACACTCAAACCCGCACGGAGACTTGTTCTATTCGACCAATTCACATCGCCTAGCGGAATAGACAGGATAATTTCCGGGCGCAGATGAAACGAGCGGTCAACGGCAATCGTATAGCCAATCCCCGTCATAATGGAAATGGGATTCAGGCTGAAACCCGTGATTTGCCGACCAGTTTGGAGTTCGCGCCGCAGTGCCGCATCGGTTTGAAGGAGTCTCGCTCCGCTTGGTGAAATTATCGAATCTTCCACCGTCCAGGTACTCGAAAAAACAAGCCCCAAGCGTAATCCCGCTTGCAACGACAACCCCGAAGAGAATGCGTAGCGTAATGTCGGGGCAAATGCTAATGATGAAAGCGTTAGAAACCCACCATGTTGAACATTCCCAAACGTTGTTGCCACCGCCCCGCCATTGTTCATCCGTACTTGCGAAGAAGCGCCAAAAAGCCGTGCATCCGAAGCCTGAAACTCAATATTCATGCCCCATCGAAACCCCGTTGCTTGAGCGCGTCGGCGAGACCGAAAAAGCGGGAGCAGAATTGGCGTGTCAGTCACAATGCCAACACTGGCAGTGCGGTGTTCCGCACGAGTTGTGCTGATTGCCAATGGTGAAGCGATATTTATCATGTTCGGATAGAATCCCAATTCCTGACCAAAACCGCTCAGACCGCCTCCAAAGGTAAAGTGCGTGTAAAATCCGGCATATTCCGAGCGGTTGGTATCGGGCGCAAAGACTGTAAAAGGCTTAAACATTTTGCTTAAACTGTCCGGAGCAAATGTTTCCGATGAGAACTGAAAAAACTTCGAGAGCGTGGCTTCAATACTGCCGCCAGTGATGGTGCTTATGGTAATAGATGAAATATCAATCGTTGGAAGATTGATGCTTGGTAGCGTGATATTGGGTAATGTTATGCTTGGCAGCGTTACTGTCGGAAATGTCACGTTTGGGAGCTTGATGGAGTCAAGTCCCAGATGAATTGTTGCTGATGATGATGAATTTTGGGGCGTTGTTCCGGATTGTTGCGCAAAAAGAGGGTTTCTCAGGCAAACGAGCACAAGAAAAGTAATGACAAGGCAACGAAGAAAAATATGGTTCATAACGGGATAAATGCTGAATCGGCAAGGTAGAATGCGGCTTTGGCAAACAAGAGATTGCCGCATATTGTGGTCTTTTTCCGATGAAGGATACGCAAAAATATCGGCAAAGATACAAAAAGAGGGCTTTGCACTGCACTTTGCACGAAGATTTACCGATTTTTGGTAATTGGTCAGGTATGTTGTCAAAAATATCCACGAATCACACGGATTGACACGAATCAAGAGCATTTTTTAAGCGCTAATCCGTTCAAACCTCATTATTCGTGAGGATTCGTGCGATTCGTGGATAATGCTTCGAGACCTGACCGATTACGATTTTTGAACGATAATGCACAAATATTGTAACCAAGTTTGGCATCGAGGCTTTTTCCTATTACACGGCTTCCACACCAGTATTCTTTTGCGCAGAGAATCCGGAAGCATCATCAAAACGGACTTTTACCATTCTTGAATTTTTACGACCATGAAAAAGCACTTGTTCCTTTCCCTGTTTTTGTTGGCAATATTCGTTGCCTCCATTTCCCTGATGACGCTCTCAGCAAACGCACAAACCACTGCTACAACAACGACTGCATTTGCCGATGAAGATGGTTCAGAGGCGCTCTTCAATGGACCGCTTCGCAGTTCTGGTTATGGAGCCGTCAGCATGAAATTCAGCCCGATTCAAGGGCAGTTCGGCACACTGATTGGCGGTTACGGCGGCTGGTTTATCAATAAAACGTTACTCATCGGTGGCGGCGGCTACGGGCTGACGACGAATATCACTTCGACACAGCGTCCGGGCGAGAGCATTTCTTTTGGCTATGGTGGTATGGTGCTGGAATATGTCGGTGCTTCTGATAAAGTCTTTCATTATGCCGTTCAGGCGCTTTTTGGCTGGGGTGGAGTTGGTCTCTATAGCCCGCGTGATTTTCGGTCGTTTTCCTCTCGCAGCACCTCTCCCGTCTTTGTGATTGAGCCAAGTCTTTTAGCGGAATTGAACGTTACCAATTTTCTTCGGCTTGCCGTCGGTGGCGGCTACCGCTTTGCCACAGGTGTAGAACTTTCCGGCTTGACCAATGCTGATTTAAGCGGCGTTTCGGTTTCTGTTAATCTCAAATTCGGTAGCTTTTAAGCACCTTTCATCACAATTTTTTCCTTTATTTTTCTTTGAATAACCATGAAAACATTTCTTCAAACCCTCGCTTCAGCCCTTTGTGCAACAGTCGTTTTTGCTTCGGTTGCTTTGGCACAAGACACCACTCAATCCACTCCACAGTCTACCACTCCTGCGCAGTGGAACACCAACGAAAGCAGCATGGAAACGCTCTTTGGTGAAAAAATGCCCTTTGTTTTTGTCCCAACATTGAAAACAACATCCATGGGCGAGGCATGGGGAACAATGCTTGGGGTCTATGGTGGGGCGCTCGTTAATAAAAATATTCTCATCGGACTTGGCACATATTCATCCTTCACGCATCCAACATTTAATATGGGTTATACGGGTTTGATGGTGGAGTACCGCTACCAGCCGCATCGCCTCATTCATGCCGGAGGTTCGCTGTTGGTGGGCTATGGTGCTGTTTCGCGGAGTTCTAATGGTGGGATTCGCCCCTTTGGATTAATAGAAAATATTGGTCGGCTTTTCAACCCAGAGTTTTTTGTATTGGAGCCGTCTGCATTTGGTGAGGTGAATTTGAGCCCCACACTTGCTGCATCACTTGGTGCAAGCTATCGGTGGATAAGCGGACTGTCGGAAACACTCTCAAGCACATCCACTTCGCGAACGAGCCAGAATCTGAGCGGTGTTGCGGTCAATGTTGGTGTGCGGATTCGGATTGATTGATGGTCTTTTGGGGTTCGTTGAATGCCTTCAAAGCCTGATTACATCTGGCTTTGAAGGCATTTTTTTTGAAACCGTCCTTGATAATCGCACAAAAAAAGCCGTTCGGTGAGACACTCCTTGCGCCGTTGGGAGTTATATGTGGGCAATGTTGGCAGCATCAATATCATCGAATGCAACATCAATATCGTTTTGTATAGCACGAGCAATAGTCACCGTGTCATCTATGGCGGTTTCCA
>JAAFHM010000030.1:0-6774 GCA_013298375.1 Ignavibacteria bacterium
GCGAAATTGTCAAAATGTCCAAGCGCACTGGTCGTGCTTACACTCTTGATGACCTTTTGGAGGAATTGGGCGAGGATGTGACGCGGTTTTTCTTTATCATGCGCGGCATTTCCACACATTTGGAATTTGATTTGAACTTGGCAGAGGAGCAGTCCGAAAAAAATCCAGTCTTTTACTTGCAATACGCGCACGCACGAATTTCTTCTATTTTGCGTACTGCCGTAGAGCGCGGCGTAACGATTACTAATACCGCAAACACCGCATTACTGCTCCATCCGTCGGAAATAGATTTGATAAAAACCGTTCTGCGTTTTCCAGAAATTATTGCTCGTGCGGCAGACACTCTGGAGCCGCAAACAATCGCGGAATATTTACGCGAACTTGCTGCTAACTTTCATAAATTTTACCATGATTGTCGTATTTTAGGCGAGGAAGAAGAATTGATGCAAGCACGATTCGTATTGCTCAAGACATCCAAAATCGTTCTGAAGAATGGTCTGACGGTGCTAGGAATTTCTGCACCGGAAAAAATGTAAACTCCGTATAGGTGCAGTTGGGAATCCTCTCTCCACAAGCCGCATTCAATCACGAATACCGAACTCCGCCCAAAAACCTGAGCGGATGACAGAGATTTTTATCACTACTTTTTCACAACAGTATTACAACGAGGTTGATACTATGCTTGAAACTCTTCTACAATTTTTCCGCGATATTAGGCGTTTCCATACGAGCGAGGCGATTAAGGCGCTCTTAAAGCGCGTTCTTGGTTTTGGTCTTTATGGTGCAGTGCTGGCTTTTCTCGTCGCAAATTATTTTCCTATATCAGTCAAAGTTGATACAATTCTGCTAGCGCTTTTGGGAACGCTGCTCAGTTTGCTCTTGGTCTTTCGCACCAACACAGCGTATGACCGTTTTTGGGAAGGTCGCAAGGCTTGGGGTAGCTTGGTGAACCACTCACGGAGTTTTGCGATTATGATTAACGGAATGTTGGACAACGACAACACGGCAGACCGCGTATTTTTTGCCAAGCATATTTCCGCCTTTGCTCACGCGCTCAAAGGACATCTCCGCGACGATATGCACTTTGTAGAATTGGAGGGCTTGAGCGAAGAATATATTGAAAAACTTCATCACGTCATGCACGTACCGAATGTGGTTGCCAATACGCTCTTCAAACGAGCCGAAGAGCTTGCGCGGGCAAAAAAGATTAGTGATATTCGGAATATCAAGCCGCATCACGACGCAATGATTGATATTTTGGGTGCGTGTGAGCGCATCAAGCGTACGCCGATTCCGCACTCTTACGGTTTTTACATCAAAATTTTTATTTCAACCTATGTGTGCCTTTTGCCGTTTTTATTGGTTGATAAATACGGATATTATACGATTCCGGCAATTATGTTTGCTGCATACGCACTCATGGGTATCGAGATGATTGCCGGAGAAATTGAAGAACCCTTCGGGCTTGATTCCAACGACCTTCCGCTTGATGCAATGGCACGAACAATTTACTTGAACGTGCATGAAATTTTGGATGTTGAAATCAAGGATGATCCTGTCCCGGGATTTTGATTTGTGCATTTGGGCGAAGGGAAAAACCTGCTCACTGGGACTGCGCATAATCACTCACCCCCTCTTCGGACAAAGAGAGGGCAGAAGTATAGCGGATGCGGGAGGTGAAGAAAGCGTAATTTTCCAATTATTCAATAAATGCCTTCGGCACAACCTTTTTCAACCGCTCAATATCTTTATCGGGGATGCGATTGCCGCCAATAATGCGTGCCTCAGTGATTTTTGTCAGATTGGTAATATTTTCTGGTAGAGCAGTTAAGCGATTACTCGTAATATTGAAGCCCGTCAAATTGGTGAGTTCACAAAATTCATTGGGCAGTTTTTCCAAAAGATTGAACATGAGATTGATATTTCGCAAATCTTTCAGTTCGCTAATTTCCTTCGGCAAGTCTGTTATTTCGCTGTACGACAAATCCAAATTGCGCAAACTTTTTAGCCGCCCGATTTCTTTCGGAAGTTCCGTGAAGCGGTTATTTGCTGCACTCAGAACGAGCAACGTATCAATCGCAAAAATTTCTTTAGGGAAGGTTGTGAATTTATTATTGGCTATCGACAGCACACGAAGGCTTTGCAAACGCGCCATATTCGGCGACCATGTTGTGAGCATGGGATTTTCATCCAAAATAAGACGGCGTAAATTCTTCATCGTTGTCAGGGCTTCGGGAAAAACCTTAAATGAATTGATTGCAAGGTCAATATCGGCTAAATACTCACAGTTTTTTAATTCCACGGGCAATGTGCTGAGTTGATTACGAGAGAGATCAAGTTGCACCAAAAATTTCATATTGCCCATAAATGCAGGAAGTTTGGTGAGATTGTTGTCTGCCATCGATAGACCGGTGAGGTTGGTCAATTTGCTCAAAAACTCCGGTGCAGAGCCTTTGATACGCGTTCCCGATAGGTCGAGAACACGGAGATTTTTCAGATTCCCCAGTTCTTTCGGGAATCCTGTGAGAGGGTTTTTCGACAATGAAAGAGCGCCAAGATTTTCCAATCGCCCAATACTTGCCGGAATCTTTTTAAGCAGACACGTTGAAACCGAGAGGACCTGTAAATTCTTGAATGAGCCGATATTTTCAGGAAGTTCTGTGAGCGGATTCGTTGCAAGAATCAGCACTTGAAGGTTTTTTAATTCCGAAAATCGTGGCGGAAGTTTTTTGATATAGTTTTTGGTAAGGTCAAGTTTATAGACTTTATCAGGCTCCGCGAGCGCACGGGCAAGCGATTCATAGGTTTCGGTTCTTGCCAATTCCTCTTCGCTTAATAATTTACCTTGAGCAAACACGGGTGTCGTCCATCTGCCAAAGCACACCAGCGCAACAAGCACTATAGATGCGGGCAAGCGAAACAATGATGGGCGAGGATTCGAGAAAATACGCATATCGTCTAAGGAAAATGGTTGAGAAATACATCAATAATTTTTGGTTGCTGCGGGGAGGTTCTGGGTTTAATCGCCTTCATGGGCGACGTTGGGAACGGGCAATACGAGCGATTTTGTTGCAATAATCCACACCGTGAAAAATGCCATCACCAGAGCTGCTATAACACCTGGCGAGAATGTACCAATGGTTTGGATGAGAAAGCCACCTGCAAACGCCGTTGCAAAGCGGGTACTATTGTCGATTGCTCCGGCAATGCCCATTGCACTGCCAATATCGGCACGTGCGGTTGCTTTCGTGATAAGGCTGTTGATAACCGTAATTAAGGTGCTTGCGGCAAATGAAAGCGGTACCAGCACGATTGCCAAGGCGATAATATTGGGAACAAATGCCCACGCCGCAAGTGAAAGAACTATCACGGGCGCAGAGATATTCAGCAGTGCTTCATCGGAATAATGCCGCGTCAGAATCCGCAGAAATACGCCTTGCATCAGCGATACCAGTATGCCAATCCAGACGAAAACATAACTTGTCTCGCGGACGCTCAGATTGAGATGATATTTGTTGAAAAGAGCAATATTTTGCTGAAACATAGCAAACGCAACACTAAATCCTGCCCAAAATACTAGCAATGAAGCCGTGCGCGGCACAGAAAACAAGCGTTGGAGAAGTGCTGTATCGACAAGAGTGGGCATAGTGTCATTGTCAGTTTTTGCACTATCCCGCGTGACGCTTTCCGGCAAAAATGCGAAAATAAGGAGAAAATTCACCGCGCAAATGCCCGCCGACACGAGTGCTGGAGCCGCATAGCCATTTTTGCTCAGAATACCGCCCAGCGCCGGACCAATGGTAAAGCCAAGTCCGAAAGCAGCGCCAATCAACCCTAATGCTTTTGAACGCTCTTCCGGCGGCGTTACGTCGCTGATATAGGCTTGCGCGACGGGGACGTTTGCCGAAACGAAACCAGCAATGATGCGTGCCAGAAAGAGCATCCAGAGCGAAGAAGCAGATGCAAGTAGTAAAAAACCGATAATATTGCCCGCAATATCCAGCAAAAACATCGGTTTGCGCCCTATCCTATCCGACAAGCGCCCAATAATCGGCGCTCCAATAAATTGACAAAGTGCGTATAATCCCGTCAGAAAGCCAATATGCGTCGGAGTTGCGCCTAACGACGATGCGTAATATGGCAGCACGGGCAAAAGCAGCGAAAAACTGATAATGTCCAGCAGAACAATACAAAAAATCAAGCCTAATCGTGGTTTTGAGGGCATAACACTTGTGATGTGAACCGAAAATTTATCGTAATGCTTTCAAAAATTGTACGGTTTCTTGAGCGGTGCGGCGTTGTTGTTCCTCGTAGCTCATTGTCGCATCGTTATCGCGGTTCTGCTTTCCATAACTGCCAAATTGCGCATGATTGCCGCCCTCAAAGACGACATAGCGCGTTTGTGGCGGCGGGGGCAGATACTTTTTATTGTCCTCAATCGTTTGCGGCGTTGCTAACCCGTCCAAACTTGCCGAAATCGAAAGTACGGGTAAAGAGCGCTTAGAAAGGTCGTTGGAGGCATCGGGATAAGATGCGTACAAAATCAATCCCTTGCAGGCTGATGAGTCTTGATGCACAAACCGTGCTGCCATTGCACCACCAAGCGAGTGACCACCAATCGCCCATGTTCGGATAAAACGATTTTCTCCTCGAATGGCAAAATTTGCCACAAATGGGTCGAAAACAGCGAGTTGGAATGGAACAGGGGTAATGACGACCAAAAAACCTTCCGCCGCAATCGCTCGGCAAAGCGGCGCGTATGCTCGCTCATCTACCAAACCACCCGGATAAAAAATAAAGCCTGTGCGAATTTCTTTTTCAAGCAGTTTGGGACGAAACGCCGTGAAATTGGGCGTAATCTCGACATCCATCCTATTATCCGACTTTAAGGCATCAAGCGCAACCTGTGACGGCTGCGCCCCGCATGAAACCAGTACGTAGGCTCCACCCAAGACCAGCAGTAGAGATGTACTGAAGAAGGTTGAAAAACTCTTCCCGTCCGGCGGCTGAAGAGAGCAAATACACTGCCGTCGGGCGGGTGAAGCATATCCAGTTTTCACCCTTCGTGAGTATAGCAAGGAGTGAAGCGCGTGTCCGAGAATTTTACGCATAACGAAGAACATCATGGCGTGAAACAAGCCCGATAATCCGGCCAAAATCACCAACCAAAACCACAGGGTGCTGACGGAGACGCTCAATACCTTCGCGCACATCGGTTTGAGCATCCAAAACAGGCATAGGGTCTTCCATCACATCGGTAATAGCGGTATCAAGGGAGTTGCGGTCTTCCAGCACTCGTGCCATAAGGCGGTTGTCGCGGACGCTGCCGACGGGTTTTCCGGCATCATCCAAAACGGGTAGCGACGAAAGTTCGTAGGTATTCATTTGGTCGAGTGCTTCTTTGATTGTTGCTGCGGGTTTGACGGAAACCAGCGGTGGCAATGTTTTAGAAGAATGTTTTTCCTCCAAAAGCATTTTGAGCGTCATGCGGTCAACATCTAACATTTTATTTTGCTTAAGCCATTCGTCGGAATGGTGTTTGGTTAAGTATCGCTCACCGGTGTCACAGATAATAGCCACAACAACGGCATCTTTGGGCAAAAGTTTCGCTACGCGCAGCGCTGCGACAATATTCATTCCCGACGAACCACCACAGAAAATACCTTCCTCACGCACCAGACGACGAGCCATCGTGAAGGAATCTTTATCGGTAATGTTCATCACTTCATCCACCAAATTTAATCCTAAATTCCCCGGAATGCGCTCCTGTCCCACACCTTCGACGAGGTAGGGTAGCGATTCCACCAAGCGTCCAGTGTCTTTGAAGGATTTAATGGAGGAACCAAGCGGGTCGGCGGCAATAATTTTGATATTGGGGTTCTGTTCTTTCAGATACCGCGCCGTACCAGTGATTGTGCCGCCTGTTCCCATTCCGGCGATAAAGTGTGTTACTTTACCGTCGGTGTCTTTCCAAATTTCGGGACCTGTTGTGCGGTAGTGTACATCGGGGTTTGCGGGATTATCGTATTGATTCAGCATGATAGCGTTGGGAATTTCTTCCGACAAACGCTTTGCAGCATTAAAATAATATTCCGGCGAACTGGATTTTGCGGCAGAAGGAACAATCATAACATCTGCGCCCATTGCCTTGAGATAGCGTACGCGCTCGACGGATGCTTTTTCGGTCATCACAAACAGACAGCCGTAGCCCTTTAACCGCGCCGCTAATGCCAGACCAATACCAGTATTGCCGCTTGTCGGCTCAATAATCACGCCGCCCGGTTTCAAGCGCCCATCGCGCTCGGCTGCTTCTATCATCGCAATACCGATGCGGTCTTTCACCGACCCGCCCGGATTTCGGCTTTCCATTTTTGCTAAAACAGTTGCTTGTATGCCATCGGTAACGCGGTTAAGGCGTAAAAGCGGCGTAGAACCTATCATGTCGAGTACTGAATCAAAATACTGCATCAAGGGGATTGTTTGGGGGTTGAAAGGTTATGAGTTATTGCGAAAATGCTATCTGTACAAACACACACAGCCTACAAAACTAGTAAAAAAAGCGGAGACGTTGGTAAAAAAAAGCGATAGGGAGATTCGTCCCATTGAGCGGGGCATTTGTCCCAAATGTTATTGCAAAAAGGAGGCGGTTGATAATATTGGCACTGTGGAATGCCAAGATTTTTTCACGCTGTGTGAAAAAACGAGAATAACATTCGTCTTTTTGCGTTGTAGTTTATTTTTTTTTTTGTAGATGCTCAAAAAAATGCGAACTTA
>JAAFHM010000030.1:6784-18081 GCA_013298375.1 Ignavibacteria bacterium
ATTTGTTGTCGTTGCTTGTCAATAGCGAGATTTTGTCGTGTGTGCAAGGGCGGAACCTTCAGCGCATTTTTTCTGTTTCCTGAAGGTGTTCGCTATATAAATTAAAGTCCCCAAACCAGTGCGATAAAAAGGTTCAATTTTATCGCATCCTGTTTCACCCCAATTCATTTAGAGGTTTTATGATGAAACGTTTTCTCATTTTCGCACTCTGTATGCTGGTATCTGTCGCTGGGTATGCGCAGGAAAAATCAGTATCAGGTGTTATCAAAGGGAGCGACGGCAATGCTTTGGCAGGTATTACCGTGACCGTCAAAGGTACTCGTTCCGGTGCGGTTTCCAATAGCAAAGGCGAATATCGTCTCGCTATTCCCGAAGGCGGTACGGTGCTGGTTTTCCGTTCTGTTGGCTATAAAGTGCAAGAAGTTACCATTGGTGATAAATCCACGATTGACGTGAAAATGGCGGTTGATGCGAAATTGCTGGATGAAATCGTCGTTACGGGGGTTTCTGCCGGAACATCAACGAAAAAACTTGGTTTTGCTATTGGCAAAGTAAGCGAATCAACGCTGAAAGAAGTTCCCGGTACGGACGCTGCCAATGCTCTGCGCGGCAAGGTCTCCGGCGTACAGATCGTGCAGCCATCGGGTATTCCCGGTACTGCGCCGAGCATTCGTTTGCGCGGTTCCAGCAATATACAAGGCTCTTCTGACCCGCTCATCATTATTGATGGTATTATTGCCGCTCCGGGTACATCGTTAGCGGATATTAACCTGAATGACGTGCAGTCTATTGAAGTCATTAAAGGCGCGGCGGGAGCATCGTTCTACGGTTCACAGGCTGCAAACGGCGTTGTACAAATTATCACCAAGCGCGGTGCTTCCGATGAAGGCAAGACAGAAATTAAATTCCGTAATGAGACGGGTTTTTCCACTCTCCAAAAATTCTTCCCCCTGTCCAACGCCCATTCATGGCAGCTTAATGCTAACGGATCATTTTTATTTACTAATAATAACCGCGTTCCTGAAGCAGACCAATATTTTGATAATCCATTTCCCGGCAACATGAATATGCAGCAAGAACTCTTTACAAATGGGTTCTTTATGAATAATTATTTGTCCGTTGCTTCGACTCAGCGCAATACGAACTTTATGGTCAGTTTTGACCAGCTGCGTCAAGATGGCGTTGTCAAATTGCTACCCGGATTCCAACGCTTGAATGCTCGCTTGAATGTTGACCATAAAATTAGCGAAGCAATCAAAGTTTCTACATCGTTGCTTTATTCCCAGTCGGGTGGCGCTGAACAAAACACAACACAATCCGGTTTTACCAACGGCTTGGAGCGCGGTCAATCTGGACCATTTTATGGAATTTTGCTGCTTGAGCCAAGTGATAGCTTGTATGCGAAAAATCCTGATGGTTCCAATTACCGCGCTTACCCGACACCAGGACGCAATAATCAAAGCCCCCTGTACTCTTTGCAACAAAATCAATTTGCTTTGAACAGAGATCGTTTTTTGGGTAACGTGAGTTTGTCGTGGAAAATTGCCGATTGGTGGCGGATTGAGGCGCAAACTTCATACGACCGAACAGGGATATCTTTCTTTTCTGCTACTAAGAAAAACACTTATAACCAAAACTATAACTATACTGGCGGTGGTTTGGGGCAAGGTAATAACTCTCTCGATGGTCTTGTTGGTACAGCAACATCGTTTTTTAATCAGCAATTTGGTGATTTGAAGACTGGCTTGACCTTGAAATATCAGTACGAGCAGTATCGAACAACACGTAATCTTTTGAGTGGTACTCAATTCTCTATTGATGGCGTACCTCAAGCACAAAATCTTGACCGTAGCACCATTAGCAATCTTACCGACCAAACAGAGATTCGTTCAGAGAATATCTTTGCCAATGTGAATTTGGATTACAAAGACCAATTTATTATAGACTTCCTTGTTCGCCGCGATGGCTCCTCGCTTTTCGGTGCTGACCAGCGCTATCAAATTTTCTTCCGTGGTTCTGCTTCATGGGTTATCAGCAGCACAGTGGACATACCAGAAGTTCAAGATCTGAAAATCCGTGCCTCTTTCGGAACGGCTGGACAGCGCCCACTTTTTGCTGACCAATATGAGACCTTCACGTTGAATAATGGTGTTGCCGTTAAGGACTTCCTTGGTAATCGTGCATTGCGCCCATCTCGCGTCCAAGAGCTTGAAATTGGCGTAAACGCAGCATTTTTAAATATGTTTACCTTTGAGTTCAACTACGCCCAGACTGCCGCTTCTGACCAGCTTCTGGTGGTGCCGCTTTCATCATCAGCAGGGTTCACTCGTCAAGTACAAAATGCAGGTACGATGAATACACAAGTTTTTGAAGCGAATTTGGGTATTAAAATTATTGACCAACCGGGACTAAAATGGGATGTCAATCTCATCGGTAGCCGTGTTCGTCAGGTTGTTACCAACCTTGGTCGTCCACCATTTGCCACCGATGGTAATCGTGGTTTAGCAATCGGCGGCGGTATCGCTGGTTCGATGTTTGAAATTCGTGAAAATGAAACATTCGGTGCAATGTATGGAAATAAATTTGCTCGCTCTGTTAGTGAACTGACCGTTAATGCGCAAGGCAATGTTGATAACCTTGTTGGCGTAGCCGGATTGAAGCCTGAGGACTTTATGGTCAATTCCGATGGCTATTTGATTCGTGCAAAACAAGCAAATGGTATGGCGATGGAAGGCTCAATTGCTGAGCGTCCTTTCCTGTTATTTGATAAAGTTACTGGTCAGGCGCTTCGCACAAAGATTGGTGATTCTAATCCTGACTTTGTGCTTGGCCTTGCCAATAATCTTGGTATTGGAAATCTTTCCATTTATTTCAATGTTGATGCACAAATTGGAGGTAATGTTTATAACGCAACACGTCAGTTGTTGTATTTTAACGAACGCCATGCCGACCTTGACCAATCTGGCAAAGCAGCAGATAAGAAAAAAGCAAACAGCTACTACATTGGTGGGCTGTATAACGGTAATAACCCTGTTTCGCACTTTGTCGAAGAAGGTGGCTTTGTGACTATTCGTGAGGTGAATGTTTCATATCTTTTTGATAAAACATTCTGGGAAAGCATCGGTTTTACTGCTGTTGAAGATGTTCGCTTGGCAATTATTGGTCGTAATCTCTTTACATTCTCGCAATATTCCGGTTACAACCCTGAAGTGGCATTTGCTAATAATTCAACAAGTTTCCGTGTTGACCAATTTACCTATCCGGTGTTCCGCACGTTTTCAGCATCATTGCAAATCCGCTTCTAACAATTCTGTGTACTACAACTAACGATAACTATTCATTTTTTTATTCCAGATTATGAAAAAGCATAATATTCTTTTGCGTTTTCGCGCCTTTGCTTTCTGCGCAATTCTTGCTATTGTTGCAGGAAGTTGTGCGGATTTGCAGGTGGAAAACCTCAATAATCCTGATACGCGCCGCGTTCTCGCTACCGCTGACGACCTCAAAAGCGTTATGGGTGGGGCTTTTGTCAATCTCTATACACCTTTTGGACGCAGTGCTGCGAATACCAGCACCTATTACGCCAATACCCATATGGAGTGGACAGGTGACTATATCACCATGACCAATAATTTCCGCGCATTCTGGTCGCAATTTAAAGTTGAGCCGCGTCCGCAGTTCAACAATACTCTTGGCTTTCCCGACCGTGATCTTTCTGGTCGCCCGTTTGCTGTGTGGTACGCAGCAATTTCATCGGCAAACGATGTGATTCGCGCTGTTGAGACAGAGGGTAAGCAAATTGGACCAAACGGCTCGGAAAATCAGATGGTGCTTGCTTCTGCCTATTTCTGCAAAGCAATGGCGTATGGATATTTGGCAAATACGTTTGACCGTGCATATATTATGAACCCTGACACCGATCCTAAAGCGGTGAAATTGGTTCCTTACGGCGAAGTGATGCAAGAAGCACAGCGCTTATTTGACCGAACAATTGATATTGCTTCAAGAAATACTTTTACATTTCCAGCAAACTTTATCAATACGACCCAACCGTTGAATAGTGATAGATTAACTCGTCTTTGCCGCACATATGCTGCGAATTTTCTTGTCCAAAATGCTCGTAATCGTGCCGAAAACACCCAAGTCGATTGGGCACGTGTCGGCACATTGACAGCCAATGGTATGCGTGAAGACTATCAGATTAATGTTGATTATGCAAACTGGCACAACTCTTTGCAGACCATCGCAAGTTTGAACTGGTACTGGCGTACCGACCACCGTATTATTCGTCTTATGGATCCAAGTTATCCAAAGCGTTTTCCTGCACAAGCTTCGGTGGCAAGTATTCCTGAAGCAAAGTCGGCGGATGCTCGTTTGAAACTCTACTTCACCTACGAAACCAGTCTCGCCTTCTTCCGTGCTGACCGTGGTCCGCAACTTCGCAGCCATTATCGTTTCTCGCGTTATGATTATTTTGCAGAAGGTACGAAGCCTGGTCCGTCACCGATCCTGTTTGCGTACACAAATGATTTGCTTCGTGCTGAATCCGCAGCAATGCGTGGACAACTCTCCGAAGCAATCACAATTTTGAATGCAGGTAAGCGTGTAACAGTTGGAAAACTTGAACCACTGCCTGCCAGCGCATCGCGTGAGACCGTTTTAGAAACAATTTTTGCTGAACGAGATATTGAATTGACATTAACCGATTATGGTATCCACTTCAAAGATTTGCGCCGTCGTGACGGACTTCAAAAAGGTACAATTCTGCATTTTCCTGTTCCCGTGGATGAACTATCTGTCTTTGGAACAACGCCATATAGTTATGGTGGTGAACTTAGTTCAGACGGTAAAAATACTGCCGATGGCTCTAATGCTTGGTATGTTCGCCCGTAACCAATTTATGATGGATAAATGATCCCAAAGCCCGATACTTCCCGCGAAGTATCGGGCTTTTTCTTGCAGTAAAAGGCAAAAATGTGTATATTTCTCCCTATAAACTCTTTCACGTTCTTCTGAGATTATCGGTATGGAAGCAACACTCCCGCTCACTCCTCCTATTCTGGAAGTAACAGATGAAGGTTGGCAACAATTTCTCGGCGATGACGTTATTATGCCGCCGACAGAAGATGAACTCCCTTACGACGATGGAGAGCCGATGGAATCTGACCGCCACGCCTTGCAACTCGAATTACTCAAAGAGCCGCTCATTTTGGCTTGGGCAGATAAGCCCGACGTGTGTATTGCCGGAAATATGGGCGTGTATTACAGTCTTGAGCAAGTCACTAAGCAAAATTTTCGTGCGCCGGACTTTTTTATCGCCCTTGATGTAGAAAAGCGCTCCCGCAAATCCTACGTGATTTGGCAAGAGGGCAAAGCACCGGATTTGGTGATTGAACTACTCTCCGACAGCACGGCGGCGGCGGACAGAGGCATAAAAAAGCAGATTTACCAAGATAAAATGCGGGTAAACGAATATATTTTGTTTGATGTCAGAACCGCCCGTGTCGAAGCGTTCCGCCTCGCTTTTTCTGTTGAGCAGATGCGCCGTGTCTATCAGCTGCTTCCACTTGGCAGAGAACAAAAAATTGTCTGCGAAATAGCACCAAATCTGGGCTTAATGGTCTGGGAAGGAGAATACCGTTCCAAATGGGGGCGTTGGCTCCGATGGTACGACACCGATACCGACGAATTGCTGCTGACAGGTGCAGAAATGGCAAACGAAGAGCGTAAACGTGCTGACGAAGAACGTGAACGCGCAAACGAAGAGCGTGAACGTGCTAATGAAATCACCGCACAACTTGATATTGAGCGTGAAAAAGCAGCGCGAATGGCGGAAAAACTCCGATCACTCGGCATTAACCCCGAAGATTTTTGACGAAGCCTACACTTTTTATACAGGAAAAACCAGATCGTTTCGTCGTTACTAGCAAACCACCATAACTGAGCCAAGCAAACTACCATCCCGTCCACCACACGGCAGCCTTGTCTTTTGTTCAACCGCTTCAATGCTCAGTTTTTAGCAATAATTTCCCCTTCGATATATGCGAAAAAAAATAGCCATTATCGGCTCAGGTTTTGGCGGGCTTTCCGCAGCCGTGCGTCTTCAAGCACAAGGTTTTGATGTTACCGTTTTCGAGAAAAATGAGCGTGTTGGCGGTCATGCCTACCAACTCAAGAAAAAGGGCTACACTTTCGATATGGGTCCGTCGCTGATTACTGCGCCTGATGTGATTCAAAAGGTCTTTGCCGCAGCAGGAAGGCGCATGGAAGACTATCTGGATTTGACCTATCTCGACCCTTTCTATCGCATTTATTTTCACGACAAAACGTTCATTGACTACACAGGCGACAGCGCCAAGATGCGTCAAGAATTTGCCAAATTCAACAAAGATGATGCGGCAAATTATGACCGTTTTATCGAAGATTCCCGAAAACTCTACGATGCCGTCATTACCGATGGGCTTGGAACGACACCATTTATGGACTTAAAAACGTATTTCGGTTTTGTCCCCAAGGCACTCAAACTCAACGCGCTTTTTCCAGCGTACACGTTTGTCAAACGGTATTTTAAGGATTTTCGCACACGCTTTACATTCTCGTTTCATCCGCTTTTTATTGGCGCAAGCCCATTTCGTGCGCCCGCTATCTATTTGATGATTCCCTATTTGGAAAAAAATGGCGGCGTGTGGTTTGCCAAAGGCGGGATGTATGCGTTTGTGCAGGCGCTGGAGAAGGTTTTTCTGGAACTGGGTGGTGTTGTCAAAACAAATTCGCCTGTTGATGAAATTGTCGTCAAGAATGGTCGCGCAACGGCTGTCCGTGTCGGCTCGGATGTGTTTGCCATTGATGCCGTTGTATCAAACGCCGATTTTGCGCATACCCAAACAAAACTCCTCAAGCCCGAACACCGCAAAAAATGGACAGACAAAAAGGTTTTGAGGCTTGATTATTCGATGAGTGCTTTTCTCATGTATATCGGCACAAAGAAAAAATACCCCGAACTCCTGCATCACACCTTGATTCTTTCGGAGCGCTATAAAGAACTCGTAAAAGATATTTTCGATAAAAAAATTCTGCCCGACGATTTTTCGATGTACCTCCACGTCCCAACGCGCACCGATGCGGATATGGCTCCCGAAGGCTGCGAAAGTATGTATGTCCTGATTCCCGTGGCAAATCTTGCATCGGGCTTGAAATGGGATACCATCAAAGAGCAGTATGCCGACAAAGTGCTGCAATTTCTCGAAGAAGATTTCGGTATGAAGGATTTGCGGGCAAATCTGGATGTGTTGGAACTCTTCACGCCGGAAGATTTCAAACGCGACCGCAATAGCCACTTGGGAAGCGCGTGGGGCGTAGAGCCATCCTTGCAGCAAACCGCCTATTTCCGCCCCCACAATCGCAGCGAGGATGTTTCCAATCTCTACATCGTCGGCACAAGCACCCATCCGGGCGCGGGTGTTCCGGGCGTACTGATGACCGCCGAAACAACGCATAAACTCGTTTGCCAAGATTTCGGTTTGTCTTTTCAAGAAAAAATGCACCCTGAGCCGATTGTCGGCTAATCGTTGTGCTATATTCAAAATCTTTCAGCGCAACAACAAGAAAAAACCGTGTAGTTGATAACGCAAAAAAGCGTTGGGCTGCACGGTTTTTTTGCGGTATATTACTCATTCAATCGGGCTTTGAGGGCAATTTTGCTAACGCTGAATGTTCAAACTATGAAATCAACCACGACAATACAAATTACTCTACCCCAATGGCTGCTTGTCGGCGTTATTTTTGGCATTTTACTGAACGATCGTTTAATTGCTCAACCACAGCCGTTAGAATCTCTTGCCCCAAAAGCGGCAGCCAGTCTTGCTGCAACGGTATTATACTTCGGTGATAACGTGCGTATGAGTGCGGATATTGCCGCCGAAGCGAACATTCCCACCAATGAACTTTCGATTGCCTACAAATTCCTCGGCGATGAGCGTATCGAAGATGCTTATCGTATGCCGTTTGTTGGCGCACTTATTCCCGGATATGCCCGTAAAATTGAGATGGAAATTAGCCGCAAGCCCTTACTTGCCAGCGTTGCCAAAAAACAAGTGTTGTGGTCGAATACCTACGAAGTTCAACAAATTGCACCAACTTTTGATGCCAGTAAAGCAAGCGTGGAAGCTACTTCCGGCAAAGGCAAATCCGCAAAGCCGGGCGATTGCTCCTTTGCCATTAAAGGGCTGCGTGTGGACTTTGCTAAACCTGTTGATGCCGATAAAAACCGCGTCATTACGGCGCTTGTCAACGATTTAGAAGTAACCGATCCCGAAGCCGATGCCGGAAAAACATCGCTTCAATTTTTTACTGCCAATACCCTTGATGAAAAACTCAGCAATGCCGTGAAATCAGCAATGATGAGCGTTTCTGGCTTTTTTGATTCGGGTGTTTTTCTCGTGAATATCACTTTAAAGGGGCTACCGAAAACATCGCTCAAAGGAAAAACGCTGCGTGGTACTGTTGGTATAAAACTTCAAGTAAAACTTCTTAATCGCCGTGCAATGCGCTCTGCTACGGCTGCCGATACCATTCTTGTTCCTATTGCTCTTACGTTTTAACTCACTTTTTCATTTTCCGAATCAGCTATGAGTCATTTTGTTTCTTTTTTGCTTCTGAACGCTGTTATTGTACTTTGTTCGTACACGCTTCAGGCGCAAAGTCTCCGCGAAGTTTTTCAACGTTTTCCTTTGAAGCGTCCGGAGGCTTCGATAACGGCTTCACCCACCAATAACGTTTTTTACGATGCCGATAACGGCTACCTTTCTATTAAAACCACCACCGATGTCGAGGCGGGAACGACGATGCAGACCGTGTTTGCGCGTTATACGGCAGACGACGGCACGAAATATTATGCCTACCAAGAAATCACCGAGAGCCGTGCAAATCTCTGCCGCCGCGCTTTTTTGAAATTTTATTTACTTGATGCCGATGAATGGCGCGATGTCACGGCGCAACTGCTCCCAAGTGTGCGGATTAGCGAATTTTACGGGCAGAAAAGTACGCCAAATCTTATTGATGTCAACGGCATTATTAGCTATTCGCCCGACGACAACAAGCATGGAATTGGTTTGGGGATTGACTACGTGCTACCGCAAAAAGGAACGATGATAACCGCAACGCTTGTGCATCGCTGCGATACCGCCATAAAACCAGAGTACAAAACGCTTTTTAATGATTGCAAATTCAAAACCATCGAACTGCTTTGGAACAAGCAAAATGGCTGGTTCTTGATGGGAAAAAAGAGATAATACGACCTTTTTAACGATTCCCATGAAAACACGTCTTCACACACTTCAAGAACTGCTAGATAACGGTGGCAACAGCCTTTCTGCCACCGAATACAGCCGCCTTGCCATTGAGGTCGCCTATATCCTTGCTCCTACCGATAGCCAACGCGCCCACGAATACGCACTTGAAGCGCAGCGACACGCCCGAACAACCAATGACAATATTCTCGAATTGGAAAGCGCACTGGCGCTTGCTGTTGTCTCAGCGGAATCCGCAACATTTGATGAGGCGCTGCCACGTTTTTTTCAAATTAGCAAACAAGCGGAAATGCTTGGGGAGTGGCAAATACAAGCTAGTGCCTTGCGTTGGACGGGTGTTTGTTATGTTCGTGTAGCGATGTTCACGACAGCACTCGAATATCTTGCCAAATCGCGCAATCTTGCTGAAAAATATTTGCACAACGTTGAATGTGCCAAAACCTATAACGCAAGCGGTGATGCGTACTTTGGGCTAGGTGAAACCCAAACGGCTCTTCAGCATTACCGCGAGGCATTGCGTCTTTTAGAGGGAACTGATGAAGTTCTAGAGCGGGCTTCTGCGCTATTAAGCATCGCATCGGCACACAAAGCGGCTCGCGGCTACAATCAAGCACGAGTGTATTTTGAACAAGCGCTTTCCACCTATAAACACGCCGGAAACACAAGTGGTGTTTGCCTGTCCTTACGCAGCGTTGCCGAGATGTATGTAGAGCAGGAGCGCTACGATAAGGCTTTGGAACTGCTCTTTGCGGCATTTGATATTGGTGAAAATATCATCAGCACGATTGAGCAAAGCCATACCTTGACAGTATTGGGCGGTGTTTACTGCGCAGCAGGACGCTTTGAAAAGGCTCTTGATTACTTGCTTCGTGCGGAAAAAGGACTGGGCGATGCTCAATCACTGGCGGTGCTGGCAAAAGTCTATGAGTTGCTGACAAAGTGCTATAAAGCGCTTGGCGATACTGAACGAGCGTTTAATAATTTGGAGCGCTTTCACGAAATTCGTGAGCAAACAGCACTTCAAGATGGAAAACGCGCCATTCAATACCTTCAACAAGGCTTCGAGGCAGAGCAGTCGCAAAAAGAAGCGGAAATCTACCGTTTGCGCAACGTAGAATTAGCGCAAATGCAGCGCGAATTGGAGGAATTGCTTATCAATATGCTTCCTGTACCGATTGCGCAGCGCCTCCGTGCGGGAGAGAATTTTATAGCCGATGCTTTTGAAAATGTTACCGTTATTTTTGTGGATATTGTCGGATTTACGAGGCTTTCCAGCCAGTATTCGGCATCAGAAATCGTGAAAGTTCTTGACCACATTTTCACGATTTTTGATGGCATCACGGTCAAATATGGTTTGGAAAAAATAAAAACGATTGGGGATGCGTATATGATAGCAAGCGGCATCCCGTATCCGCGCCATGACCACGCGGAAGCCTCTGCTCTAGCGGCATTGGAGATGCTGGATGCTATTCAAACCATTTCATTTCGTCTTTCCGAAGAGGGTTTTGTTGGCGATATTAGCGTCCGAATCGGAATGCACACCGGAAGCGTGGTGGCGGGCGTGATTGGAAAGAAAAAATTCACGTATGACCTTTGGGGAGATACCGTGAACACCGCATCCCGCATGGAATCGCACGGGGAAGCAGGCAGAATTCACATTTCGGAAGATGTTGTTCAGGCACTCGGCACGGTGCAACAGATGAGGCGTACTTCATTCGATTCAGAACGCGCCTTCGTAGAAGGAAGTACAGTGAGCGGAATTTTTGATGTTGAGGAGCGCGAGGAAATTGATGTGAAGGGGAAAGGACGCATGAAAACATATTTCCTATTAGGAAAAAAAGCCTCAAACAAGTAATTTACGAATCTGCCTCATTTGCTTATACAAACTACTTTTTGATGTCTCAGGGTTGCTCTCATTACCGATACGGGGCTTTTGCCGTTCTCCTGCTACTTTTTGTTGCAGCACCTCTCCATAGCCAGACTTCCGAA
>JAAFHM010000286.1:0-4589 GCA_013298375.1 Ignavibacteria bacterium
GAGGATTGTTTGGATCGCGCTCTACGTCTTGCTGAAGCATATATTCTTCAAGGCGCACGTTTGCGGTTTCGTATTTCTTGCTTTCTACGAAATCAAGCATGGTATTGAAACGGCTGAACTCAATATATCCGGCAGGAGCGTCTATTTTCGAGCCGTCGGGCTTGAGAAACGCCGTTGTCGGGTATCCGTTCACGCCGATAAGTTTCGCAAATTCTTGTCCAGAATATTTTTTGCCCTTGTAATCAAAGGCAGGTGCTTTTTCGGGGTTAAATTTCGCAAGGACAAACGAAGATTTGAGCGTTTTGACGACATCGTGATGCGCGTAGGTTTTTTCATCCATAACCTTGCACCACGAACACCAATCCGTATAAAAATCAATCAAGAGTGGTTTTTTCTGCTCTGCAGCAAGTTTTAAGCCATCGGAAATAGAATGCCATGTTAATTCGCTGGGTTTGGATGCGTCAGCTTTTTCTTTCGTGCTGCCAAGTAGTTGTGCTGATGCGGTTTGTGTAAAAAATAGCGCACACAAGAGCATCCCGACAGAGTACGACGCGGCGAGAGGCGGAAATCGTTTCATGGTAAGTTGGTGATAAATGAAAAAATATGGTCGTTTTTGAGGAAAACACTATCATCAAAAAATTACTCAAAAGGTATGCCAAGAAGCAGCCATCGTAGCTATTTTCGGGTATTTTTCCAGAGAAATGTCCATGCCGATTCAAGGCGCTCCGACCACGCGGATTCACTATGAGGTGCGTTTTTTGCTTCGGTGTAGGCAAGATTTGAACCGAGTTTCCAACCTTTTGTCGTCAGTAGCATTTTCATTGCGCGTATTTCTTCGACGGTTTCCTTGCCTTCGGCATCGCCTACATCCAGCCAGATACGGGTATTAGCGGGCTTTAGTGTTGTCGAAAGGGAGTCATTGATATTTTGATTCATGGAATACAAAATCCAATTATTCGACCACCACACCGACGGCGACATAATCATCAATCGGCTAAAAACATTTGGATAACTCAGCGCGGTGTACATCGTCATCAAACCGCCCAGCGATGAGCCTCCAAGCGCTGTATTTGCGCGGTCGCTGAGTGTTCGATAGGTGCTGTCAATAAAGGGTTTAATTTCCTCGACGAGCATTTGCGCGTGGAGTGCGCCTTTCCCGCCTCTATCGGCGGGTCGTCCCACGCCGTCGGCTTGGCGCAACGGCACGGGCGTATATTCATTCACGCGGTCTTCGCTGCGGACGCTCACGCCGACGATAATACACGGCGGAAGTTTCTTTTGTTTAATCATCATATCGGCAATTTCATCGGCGTACCATTCGCTATTCGATGCCGTAGAATCATCGAAAATATTCTGCCCGTCATGCAGATACAGCACCGGGTAGCGCTGCGCGGTTTTGTCATATCCCGGTGGTAGATAAACCGACAATGTGCGCTGCAACAGCGTCTTGGGCTGGAAAAACTCATGCAACCGTACATTGGGCAAACGTGTTGCCGGGGTCGGTGCAAGCGCCCGCGTATTGAAAACGCGGCGTACCGTTTGGGCTTTTCCCGTAAGTATCACCGTACTGTTTTGAACGGTTTCCCAGCCATTATTGAATTTGGCGGTATTTTCGATTTTGAATTTATAGGCAAGTTTTCTTTTGCCAAAGAGTTTTGCATATTTACTATTGGATGCTACGGTCAGCGTCAGCGTATAAATGCTGTCGCGGTCGGGATCGGTGGCAACAAGTGTAGAATCCCACCGAAGCGGCTGAATGGAGCCACGAACACCAACAAGGTCTTTTTGCGGGTCGAACCAGCGCTGAACAATTGCACCACGCATATCAAGGGAAAATGTGATAACATCCTGCGCATTAAGGTTTGGTGCGGTGGTGAGGTTGCTCCACGCAGCGATGAAAGCGACAGACAAGAACAAAAAAGGCAAACGTGTCATTTTTTTTATGATTTTTTTTGAAAGGTAATTGACAGTGAAATAAGAATTGAGTATCTTATTTCGTTACGGAAGCATTGACCGCCTCTCAAGGGAAAGAAACGTAGCAAGTATGCGGCTTCGGAGCATACTCTTCAGATGTGTTACTTTTGGTCATGCCATTCTATGACTTTCCTCTACTACGGCAATACTGCAAAATTCGCTATATTTGTGCTAGAGTCCAAGTCTTTCGTGGCAAAAATTCTTTATTGTGCGTCACGCATCTTCATCCAACAACCTGTAATCTGTTGTTTGACAGCATTATACAGCAACAAGAAACCATAATTTTGTTATATTCTTTTTTGATTCACTGTTTAAACCATCTGGCGTAGGTGTAGTTATGAAAACAATTCTCCTGATTGACGACGATATTCGAGTCAGTTCATTGCTTAAACGCTTTTTGTACGAGGCAAAATACAATGTTGTCGAGGCAAATAGCGGCTCAAAGGGGCTTGAACTCGCCAAAGCAAACAAACCGGACATTATTCTTTGCGATATTATGATGCCCGAAATGGATGGTTACACCGTGCTGAAGCATATTCGCTCGGACGGTGATACCAAAAGCATTCCCTTCATCTTCCTTACCGCAAAAGATGGTACATCGGACTTTCTTACAGGGATTTCTAAAGGTGCGGACGGTTATTTGGCAAAGCCCATTTCCCGCGAAGACCTTGTAGAAACCATCGAAACCCATACGCTGTAAGCCATTACCGACAAAAGCCGATTCTTCTTGTTTTCGGTGCGACAATGTTATAGTTTTACAACGCTTTATGCGGACTTGAAGAGGTCTTGCATGGAGCGTTTTTTTATTGAACTCTCCCATTCACTTTCGCAATGTTTCCACCTCTTAACGAACAAATGGACATTATTCGCTCCGGCGTACAAGAACTCCTGCCGGAGAACGAACTCGCGCAAAAAATTGAACGCTCTCTCAAAACGGGAAAATCCCTGCAAATCAAGCTCGGTTGCGACCCTAGCCGTCCCGACCTACATTTGGGACACGCTGTGGTCTTAGGAAAAATGCGGCAGTTCCAAGATTTAGGGCATAATGCCGTACTGCTCATCGGTGATTTTACAGGGATGATTGGCGACCCCACAGGGCGCTCCAAAACTCGCCCCGCGCTTACTCTGGAGGAAACTCGCCAAAATGGGCAGAGTTATATCGAACAGGCAACGCACGTGCTTTCCAGTGAACGATTGGCGCTTGTCTATAACTCCGAATGGCTTGGAAAGCTCAGTTTTACGGATGTTGTTGCGCTCACGGCAAAATTTACGGTGGCGCAAATGCTGGAACGCGATGATTTCAGCAAGCGTTATAAAGCGGGCGAACCCATCAGTATTCACGAATTTTTGTACCCGCTTGCGCAAGGCTACGACTCGGTGGCGCTGGATACCGACGTGGAATTGGGCGGCACCGACCAAAAATTTAATTTGCTTGTGGGACGCGAATTGCAACGCGCTTATGGCAAAGAACCGCAATGTATCTTGACAATGCCGATTTTGGAAGGCACAGACGGCGTAGAAAAAATGAGCAAGTCGCTTGGCAACTACATCGGCATTACCGATTCGCCCCGCGAGATGTTTGGGAAAACGATGTCTATTCCTGATTCTTTGATTGCGCGGTATTTCCGTTATGGCGCATTTGCCGCCGATGCTGATGTAAAAGCAATGGAAAGCGGCTTGCAAAGCGGTTCCCTACATCCTCGTAATGCCAAGGTGCAGACTGCTATGAGCATTGTAGCGCGGTATCACGGCGACGAGGCAGCAAAAGGCGCTTTTGGCGAATTTGAACGAATGTTTGTCAATAAAGATGTCCCGGATGAAATCGAAAGCATCGCACTCGCGCTAGAATCAGCAACGGCAGCGATTGTTGACGTTTTGGCGCAGACGGGGCTTGCGGCTTCTAAAGGCGAGGCACGGCGGCTGATACAAGGAGGCGGTGTGTCGGTGGACGGCGAGCGCGTGACCGATATTACGGCAAGCGTTGACCTCAGCACCGAGCGCACGTTTAAGGTCGGAAAACGGAAATTTTTGAACATTCGGAAAGCGTAAGTGAGGCGCGATCTCGTGAAGCACATATTGTTCATCGTAGTTGTCCTTTGGGGCATTGCCGTCGGCGCAAGCAATAATGCGCTGTCGGAGCCTCTTTCAACGCTGCTCACGCCAACGGCAAAAGAGTATGCGCTGGGCAAAGCGCTGGAATATTGCGAAGATTCGCGTCACGAATGGGCGATTGAGGACGTTGCGAACGTGTCTGGAAGGGGCTTTCAGGGCAGTTTTCAGCCCTCGCAGATGCAATTTTTGAACCTGAAATTTAGCCGCTCCGCCTACTGGCTGCGTTTCACCGTCAAAAACACATACACCACCGAAGAAGTCTTTATGCTGGAATATGCGTATCCAACCATAGACACGCTGGAGTTTTACCGTCCAAACAACATGAATACCTATTCGCAGCTTCGTGTTGGCGATATGCAGCCCTACTCTGCCCGCGAAATACCGCATAGGAACTACCTTTGCCGCCTTCGCCTCCGTCCGGGCGAAGAGCAGACAGTCTATCTGCGCATCGCCTCTGCGGGACCGCTTATTGCGCCGATTACGCTCTGGCATACCGAAGGACT
>JAAFHM010000286.1:4599-6314 GCA_013298375.1 Ignavibacteria bacterium
CTGTTGCAAAAAGATTATTGGGAGCGCTTGCTTAATGGGATGTTCTACGGGATCATGCTGGTGATGCTGCTCTACAATCTTTTTTTGGCAGCGGCAATGCGCGAGCGGAGCTATTTGTTCTATGTGCTGTACATCGCTTCATTTCTGATATACCAGGCGTGTTTAGACGGGACTGCCATCGAATATCTTTGGCAGAATGCGCCCTTGTGGTCGAATACAGCGTATTTACTATTTGCTGCCGTGACCGCCTGCACAGCCGCGCTATTTACCCGCGACTTTCTGGCGCTTTCCTTTAATTCCCGGCTATTTGACCGTGCGCTTTTGGGCATTATGCTGATGAGTATTGTGCTTGGCGTGACGGCGCTGTTTGCCCCCTACGGACGAATGATAACGCCCATATCCGGATTGGTTTCCGTTGCTTCACTGACAACGTTAGCGGCTGCCGTGTTTTGTGTCTGGCGTGGCTACCGACCGGCATATTATTTTCTCATTGCATGGACGGCGCTTATTGTGTCGGTCTTTCTTTTTACCATGATTGGCTTTGGGCTTGTTCCCTACACCAACTGGACGTGGTATTCGAGCCGATTTTCTGCCGTTTTGGAAGTCGTCTTGCTTTCGCTGGGCTTGGCATATCGTATCAATCTTTTGCGTAAAGATCAAGAAAAAGCGGCGGTTTTAGAAGCACAGAATACCGAGCTTTCTCATCTCAATCAAGAGTTGCACAAACGCAATGACGATTTGCACCACGCCAATACGAAACTCGACGAGGCAAACACCTTCAAAACCCGCATGGTCAGTATTGTTTCGCACGACCTGAAAAATCCGCTCAATACCATTCGCCTTCTGGCAAACTCGCTCAAAACCGAACTTCGCTCAGACTCCCGCGAAGGCGCAGAAACGCTGCGGGCGCTTGTTCAAGAAACGCATCATTCCTCAAAAATGATTGAGGAATTGCTGGATATGGCAGCGCTGGATATGGGCAAAATCACGCTCAAGCCGCAAGAAATGGACTTTGGCGCACTGGTGGCGGCGGTTGTATTTTTGCAATCAACTCAAGCAGAAAAGAAGCAACAGTCCATCAATATGCAAGTGCCAACCGAGTGCGTACTTCGCTGCGACGAAGCACGATTGCGGCAAGTTGTCGAAAATCTTCTTTCCAATGCCATCAAATTTTCACCCTTCGGCACCGTTATCGCCGTCCATCTGACAGCACCAACACAAGGGATGGTACGCTTTTCCGTCGAAGACCACGGTCCCGGACTCACCGATGACGATAAGACCAAAATTTTTGGGCATTTTCAAAAACTCTCCGCCCGTCCAACGGCTGATGAACACTCATCTGGAGTCGGTTTGGCAATCGTTAAACAGATTGTGGAACTCCACAAAGGAACGATACGAGTTGAAAGCGAGGTCGGCAAAGGAGCGCGGTTTATCGTGGAACTGCCCGTAGGGATGTAGTTTTTGGTTTTTTAGGTAATAGACGAGGGTCTGCCTTCTTAGGCAGGCTCTCGCTTCTGTAAAGCGCGTATGCCGTACCGAGAGCCTCGCTCAAGGCAGCGAGACCCTCGAAATCGAACAGTTGCTTTTGGGTTTTTGGCTTGACTGCGAGAACGATGTATTTTCACCACCATCCTCCAGATTATGCGTATTCTCATCAACATTCTTGTTCTTCTGTGTAGCGCTGCGCTCATCAATACTTTTGCACCGCAAAGCGC
>JAAFHM010000166.1 GCA_013298375.1 Ignavibacteria bacterium
GTATCTCGAATGCGGGATACGTTGTGTCGTTATAGACTCCTTTGGCAAAACCGGAAATATTGGCGCTGCCGCTTGCTTTCAGGTCTTGAAATTTTGCTGAGTACATCGCCGGAACGATGGAGAGAAAGCCCTTGAAATCAGCATCCCGTGTGGCGAATTTGATGTCAAGGTCGTAATCATCGCGGTCGTCAGGCATTCCGAATGTTCCTTCAAATCCTGCACGGAGATCGTTCATCGTAAGTTCGTTTTCTTTGAAGGTGTAAATGCTATTTTTCAGGTCAACACCGATTTGAGCGGTAAGTTTAGTTTTGACAGCATTTAAGTATGCCGCACCCTTTTGTGTAAAGGTCGTAAGCGCTTCGGTGCGTGTGACAAGCGTAAAAACGTCATTGGCAAAATCCCCACTGCCTTCGTGGTTGATATTTTCCAGAATAAAATCGCGGTCTGCCGGGTCGCTGCGGAAGCGGAAACGTCCGTTTTTAATAGAATAGGTCTTGAGCGCGAGTTTCATGGACGATGTATCGGTCTTGGAAGCCGCTTCGGTGCTGGGCTTGGTGATACGCCAGTTTTTGAGACTGTCCGAGAGAACGTGCGTGTAGATGCGCGGTTCGTCCAGTTGCAGCGCCAAAATCTTCACAACGCCTTCGCGGAAGTACGCAATCGGCTCTGCCGTGAAGTCAATGGCTTTTGCGGAAAATAGCGTATCGCCCTGAAATGGTGCGCCATTGACGACGGAGACCTTTTGCAAAATCACGGTTGCGCGAGGGAAATTTTTGAGCAGCGAAATATCAACATCGCTAAAATTCAGCGTTGCCGTCAGATTTTGATTCGCTTTTTCCTTGACAAACTGGATAATGCGGTCTTTGAACAGAAGCGGCACTGCCGCCAAAATGACCACCACAAGCAATATCACAACGACGAGAATAGATAGGAATTTTTTCATGGTACGTGAGGAATAATGCGGTTTTTAGAGGTTGATAGCTTAGTCAGAAAAAAGCAATGTGTTATTCTATACAAAAAAAGTAAATGCTCAAGTATCACTCCGTCGGGCGGCTTCTTCGCCGTCCGGCGGTTTTTCGATATATTTCCACACGACTTCCATTGGTGGGCAGTTGTGCATAAACCCGCCCGACGGCAGCGTTCGCGCACTCCTCAGCCGCCGGACGGGAAGAGCATTATTCATCTTGTTGTGTAGAAAGGCAGAAACTTCCCCGAAATTTCGCACTTTCCTTGCTGTTACGCAACACGTTTTTCGGAAAATCTATGAAAATCGCCCTCTTTTTCCGATATTGAGTTTCACGCTGGTTGTCATGCCTTTCCTCACCTCTGCTTGCCCAAGAATTATTATGCGCTTTGTCGTCCACATCCTTGCGTATTTCGCCTTGTGTGCGCTGCTTTCAATAACCTTGCAAGCGCAAAAAACGGTGCTGCCCGCAACAAACTCACCAACCCTTAAATTTGAGCGTTTGGGGCTGGACGATGGGCTGTCGCAAAGCAGTATTTTCGCCATAACACAAGACCGTTACGGTTTCCTCTGGTTTTGTACGCAGGATGGCTTGAACCGCTACGATGGCTATACGTTTCGCATTTTTCGGAATATTCCCGATGACTCCCTTTCTTTAGCGCTGAATTGGGTGAATGACCTCTACACCGCACCGTCAGGGCGACTTTGGGCAATAACGCGCTCCACGCTGAACCTGTTTAACCCAACTAACGAAACATTTATCCGCTTCCCGCTTAATACCGCCCAAGGTGCTTCCTCACAAGCATCGGTAACGGTTTCCGGCATTCTTGAGTCGGCAAATGGTATGCTCTGGATTGGGACAAATATCGGACTCATGCGTCTTTCCGCAATTCACCGCACGACAGAGCATTTTGCGGCTTTGGGCGAAGGCATAACGGCATTAGCGCTGGACAGCGAACAACGGCTATGGGTTGGGACGGCAAAGGGCTTATTTGTCGGCACGGTGCGTGATAACAATAACATCCAATTTTCGCCCGTCACCGCCCCGGGCGGAGCGCATATCCAAGCCGTTAGTAGCTTAAACCTCCAAGGAAATACGCTCTGGGTGGCTTCGGCAGGAGGACTAGGTAAAATCATGGTTTCCGGGAAAAATCGTGATGGTGCGGTTGCAGCCGCAGAATGGTTTTACCCCGCCAAAGCGCTTCCTGAGAGGCTTCGTGTCAATAACCCTATCGCAGAAATCAAGCCGGACACACGGGGAAATCTTTGGTTGCGCCTCGCAACAGGGCTGATTATGTTTTCGCCGCAAAGCGCTGTAACACGAGTGTTTATGAGTGATGCAAGCGAAATCAATGCTCGTCTCAGCAATAATACCGTCAGCGCACTCACCGAAGACCGCACGGGCAAAATGTGGATCGCAACGGCGGACGGGCTGAACATCTACAACCCACTTGACAGCACGCTTTCTGTGCTACGACATCGCCCCAGCGAACCCAAAAGTCTCGGCTACAACCTTACGCGCTGCCTTTTGCAAGACCGTAACGGCACGATGTGGATAGGCTCGGACAATGGAATCAACTCGTGGAACCCCAATCGATACAAGTTCACGGCATTTCAAAGCAATCCTATGCAAGCCGAAAGCCTAAGCAATAATAGCGCTCGTTCATTCTTGGCAGACAACCGCGCAGGTGAGTGGCAAAGCGGCATTTGGGTTGGCACTGACAATGGTCTCAATTATCTCAATCGCCGAACGCAAGAGTGGAAGAGTTTTTCCACTGCTGATGGACTGCTCAATACGGACATTCGCGCAATGGCACAAACCCCCGACGGCACACTGTGGCTCGGCACCAACGGCGGCGGACTGTTTCGGTTCGATGGAAAAACCTTTACGCAATATGCTTACAACCCCGACGACAGCACAAGCATCGCCAGCAATCGGCTTCGGTGGCTGATGGTGGACGGCAAAGGCGGTTTGTGGGCAGGACTGTATCTCACGCCGGGCGCACGTGGCACGACGGGCGGCGTTTGCTACCATCCCAACCCGCAACGAGGCGTACAGACAGGCTGGAAACGCCTTCAGAACAATGCCACTCTCAGCACATCCTTAGCGACAAACGAAATTCGCTTTCTCTACACCGACCCCGACGACACAAGTGGTAATACGATATGGATAGGCACGCACACCGCAGGTTTGGAGCGCTTTGACCGCGCAAAGGGCGTGTTTACGCACTTTCGGCATGATGCGAAAAATAATGCCAGTTTGAGTAGCGATATTGTGACGTGCGTTTTGCGGACTCAGAGCAAGGAATTATGGGTTGCAACGGCTTCGGGGCTGAATCTCTTCGACCCCCAAACGCAGAAATTTACCCGATTTACTGTTAAAAATGGTTTGCCGAACGATTTTGTCTATGGGCTGTTGGAAGACGGGCAGGGAAATTTATGGATGAGTAGCAACAACGGGCTTTCGCGCTTCAATCCTCGCACTCGGACGTTTCAGAATTACGACCGTTCCGACGGCTTGCCAGGCAATGAAGGAAATTCCGGTGCTTTTCTGAAACTTGCCTCTGGCGAGATGCTTTTTGGCGGGCTGGACGGCTTTACGCTCTTTCATCCCGACAGCATCCGCATAGATACAATGCCGCCAACACTTGCTCTGACGTGGTTCAATGTGCTGAATAAACCGCGCTATTTCGATAAACCGCTCAATGAACTTGATGAAATCAGGCTTGCGCATGATGAAAATTTTATTGCGTTCGAGTTTGCAGCGCTGGAGTTTGTCAATGCCGCGCAAAATCAGTACGCTTTTATGCTCGAAGGGCTGGACAAAGATTGGATATTCCCCAAAGGCAGGCGTTATGCGGCATACACGGATTTGCAGCCCGGCGAGTATGTCTTCCGTGTGAAAGCCGCCAACTGCGACGGCGTTTGGAACGAGGCAGGAAAAGCCATCCGCATCGTGATTGTGCCGCCCTTCTGGGCAACGTGGTGGTTTCGGATGCTACTGGTGCTTGCGCTGGGAATTGCCTTGTATGCGGCGCACAAAGGGCGTTTGCGCGTGATGGCGCACCGCAACAAACTTTTGAAACAACTCGTCGAAGAGCGCACCGCCGAACTCGAAGCCAGCAACGCCGAACTTCTCGCTTCCGATGAGGAAATACGCCGCCAAAACAGGATTTTGGAGGAGCAGACCGTTCAAATCGAACTCGTCAATGGTGAATTGCAACTGCGCAACAGCGATTTGGAAATTGTCAACGAACAGCTTGAGGATTATAGCGCCGAACTCGACCGCTTCAGCGTTATGCTTGAAGAACAGGCGCGGGAAGTGGAGTTGGTCAATACGGAATTGCAGGAAAAAAACACGAGTTTGCAAACGTTGAACCAGCGTAAAAATGAGATTATCGGCGTGGTGGCGCATGATTTGAAAAATCCACTCGCAGGAATTTTAATGAGCGCTTCGATGGTGAGCCGCTATTATCAGAAAATGAAGCAGGAAGACGTGTTGCAAAGCGTTCAGCGCATCCAAGAGACAGGCGAGCGGATGCACAAAATTATCGTGGATTTGCTGGATGTGGAAGCGATTGAAACTGGCACATTCAATCTCAAAAGCGAGACCGTCCATTTGACGGCGCTTTTGGGGGCTATGTTGGAAGATTACCGCGAGGCAGCAGCGCAAAAGGGCATTACTGTCCACAAACCCAACAATGAAGCGCTCTTTGTTCAAGGCGACGCGGGCGCACTCCGTCAAGTGTTTGACAACCTCTTCTCCAATGCGCTGAAATACTCATTTCCGCAAAGCAATGTTTGGATAGATATTTGCACCGACGCAGGAACGGTGCGGGTCAGCATCCACGACGAAGGTCCCGGACTCAGTCCGGGCGACCAAGCAAAGCTCTTCCAACGCTTTGCCAAACTCACTCCGCGCCCAACAGCCGGAGAACACTCAACGGGTTTGGGTTTATCCATCGTCAAACAGCTTGTGGAACTGATGCACGGGGAAATCTGCTGCCAGAGTGAACTTGGCGTGGGGACAACGTTTTCTGTGGCGCTGGCACGCCAAGATGGGGCAGAAATCGTTGGCTAAATTTTTAGACGCGCCCAAGCCGCAGATGCAATTTCCACCGCACCAAACGGCGCTCTTCCGGGCGCTCCCACACAGCACGAAGCGCTTCTTCGGCAATCGGAATCGGGCTTGTGCCATGCCGTTGGTGATATTCTTTTGTACCAGACCACGAGCGATAGTACCCCAGCACATCTTCCAGATTCCATGCGGCTTCCATGAAAAAGTCGGGCGCGGCGATTTCCTCAAATGGAAACGCGAGTGTGCTGTACTCTTCATCGACCCAATGGCGTTCCGGCGGGAAATAATTACGCATTTGAGCATAAAAGTTCAGCATCGCCACATCAATACTTGGTGTAATGTGGCTATGGCTATATGCCCACACTGCCAGCAAACCACGGGGCTTCACCACGCGTCGCACCTCCGCATAAAATTGCTCTGCCTCGAACCAGTGCCACGCCTGCGCAACCGTGCAACTATCCGCCGAAAGCGACTCTAAGCCAGATTGTTCCGCCGTTGCTTGGCGGTATTCCACGTTGGGACAGGATTCCGCCGAAGCAATCTGCTCTGCGCTTGCATCGGTGGCAATAACATGAGCAAAAAATCGTGCAAGCCCGACAGCAGCTTGTCCGTTTCCTGTTGCACAGTCCCACGCGAGATTCTGTGCGGGAGATTGTTCTGCCAAGTAGCGGTAGAGCGCATCGGGGTAGCGCGGGCGATGCCGCGCATAATCACTGGCAAGCGAGGAAAAATGGTCTTTGAAAGACATTGGGGTTTCGTTTTTAGTTGCATCATTGAGTTATTTGTACCTACAAAGGGCAAACTGCGCTCGCATTCCTGCCCAAACGGACACTTCCGCTCCTCAAAATAGCCAAAATCTCTCAAAATCCACAATGATAGCACGAATACTCTTTTGTGATTAAATTTCGCTATTGGCGAAAAAATCCTTTGAATTTGACCATCGGGCGGTTGTATTTTTGTAACGCATTTTCAATTGTGTTTGTCTATGTTCATCCGTTTTGACGGGTTTTCTCACTTGTTTATCAAAGGTTTGATATGACTGCAACGCTAGAAACGACGGCAGGTTTAGACTTTTCGCTTACCTCTGAGCAGGAAGCCATCCGCGACACCGCCCGCTCGTTTGCGCAGAATGAAATTGCTCCACACGCGCTTCACTTCGACGAAACGCAGGAGTTTCCGCACGAAATTTTCAAAAAACTTGGCGATTTGGGCTTTTTGGGGATTATGGTTCCGCCGGAGTTGGGCGGTAGTGGTATGGGATATGTCGAATATGCTCTTATCGTTGAAGAAATTGCCAAAGCGTGTCCGGCGATTGCGCTTGGTGTGGCGGCACATAATGGATTGGGAACAGGTCATATTCTCAATTTTGGCAGCGAAGCGCTCAAGCAAAAATATATTCCACAACTTTCCAATGGCTCCACTATGGGTGCTTGGGGATTGACCGAGCCCGGATCCGGCTCGGATGCAAGCGGTATGCTCACAACGGCTGTCCGCGATGGCGATGGTTGGATATTGAACGGCTCGAAAAATTTTATTACCCACGGGAACGTCGGTAATATCTGCGTTATTCTCGCCATCACCGACCGCAGCAAAGGAAACAAGGGCATTTCGGCGTTTGTCGTTGACAAAACAATGAAGGGCTTTTACGGCTCGAAAAAAGAAAATAAAGTCGGAATGCGGTGCAGTGACACTGCTGGTTTGACATTGGAGAATGTGCGTGTTCCGGGCGAAAATTTAATTGGTAACGAAGGCGAAGGATTTATTCAAGCGCTTCAAATCTTGGACGGCGGACGTATTTCGATTGCGGCGTTGTCGCTGGGCTTGGCAGAAGCAGCGCTGTCGCACTCGGTCAAGTATGCGCAAGCACGGAAACAGTTCGGCAAGCCACTCGCGGATATGCAAGGGATTCAATTCAAAATTGCCGAAATGTCTATGAAAGTCGAAGCCGCACGATTGCTGACGTTCAAAGCTGCTTGGATGAAAGACAACGGCATGAAAATCACGCTCGAAGCCGCACAAGCAAAAATGTTTGCCAGCGAAGCCTCTGTCGCTATCGCGGAGGATGCCGTGCAGATTCATGGCGGTTACGGCTACACGAAAGATTATCCCGTCGAAAAACTCTGGCGCGATTCCAAATTGCTCACCATCGGCGAAGGAACAAGCGAAGTACAACGCATGGTTATCGCACGAAACGTGCTGGCAATGTAACGCTCGCCTGATGAAATCTACGGAAGATGTGAGTGTCGTAAAATGACAAAACGCCCCTCCCCACTGAACGAGGAGCGGTCTCCCCGTCCGGCGGCTTCTTCGCCGTCGGACGGGTATAGACAGGGCGCGTGTGCGGTCATTCGTCAGCATCACGCCCGAGAAGCCATATCACATTCTCACCCAACAAGTGTGTAATAATCCACCTTCTCGTGGGAATACAATCGCACCAATCCAATTCTCACCAGCCGAATAAGCAGTCGTATTGCCCGCCGCTCTGAGATATTTGCAATAGCGGCAAACTCCTTTGCCGTGATTTTATTTTTTGCTTCAAGGTACTCAAATAACCGCTTTTCGTGCTTACCAATACTGAGCGTTACTTCCGTGTCGTCATTGCTTGCTTCCAGCACTTTTATCACCTCTTTGCTTGCTTGCAGTGCGGCTGCGCCCTCGCGCACAAAGACCGGACGCTCATGGATTTTCTCTAATGCCCTCCCCTCAGCATCCACCGTCAAACGGTGCGGCTTCTCATCGCTTTCTTCAACATGGACGACAACGACATCGTGATACTCAATATTGATAATTTCCATTTCTGGCTCAATAGGCGGGTCAATGTAATAACGGCAAACAACTTCTAGCAGGTTAATTTCCTCTTTTTCGCTTCGCACCCCCACAATTGTTTTATCATCATCCACCCCCACAAGCAAGTAACCGCCTTTGCTATTGGCAAATGCGATAAGCTCTTTAGCAATTTTCACTTCCGACGTAAATTTTCGCTTAAATTCGACCGTCAGCGATTCGCCGCCGGCAATAATTTCTCGCAAGTGTTGACGCTTCATAGTACGAAAAAAAAGTGTCGCTCTTCAGATTCGAGTGTCTCGCTTCCCAGCGAGGCTCTCGATTTGCTTTTAAGTACAAAGCGAGAGCCTTCCTAAGAAGGCAGACCCTCGACCTATACATGACAGTTACCAATATAAAACAAAACAGCGCCGCACCCAAAGGGTACGACGCTGTTTTTTTACCAGCTATATCCACTAAACCATTTGCTCTTTGAAAGAGCGAATGAATTAGTTTTTGATAACTGTGCGTGTCGAGGAATTTACACCGTCATTGATTTGAACGGAGTAAGCACCCGTTGGCAAGTTGCTGATGTTCACATCGCGGCGATAAACTTCGCCTGCACCAACCGGAAGGCTGAGTGTGTTCACCACTTGACCAAGCATATTGACAACTTTGATCGATACTGTACCAGCTTTTTGAGCTTGTGCTTGTACCGTGAAGAAGTCTGCTGTTGGGTTCGGCGATACGCTGAAGCCAATAGCTGCCGGATCAACTGCAACGCTTGTTACGCTGCTACGGATCGAAATATCGAACTGATCGGTAGCACTGCGTTGAGCAGCAGCGTCACGAGCAGTACCATCATTAGCAACGACCGTAATCGTTACAACATCACCAACTGCTGCACCTGGTTGTACTGCATAGTACAAGGTTGGGCGTGGGTTGGTTGCGCCACCAACGACGGTTGCGTCAAGCGGACGTACAAGTACGGAGACTTTCGTTGGGTCAGATGATGTAGCGGTGTACGTCATCGGATCGTAGTTGTCATCGTAGAATACGAAGCCTGGAGCGCTGAAGTCATTGCGCCAGTTTGGTGACTCAAGTTCGATGCGGTCTTCGGTCAGTGCAGTACCAGCACCACGCAAGAGTTGTTTGTCTTGGATAGCGTTGATAATCACTGGCGAAGCTGCTGGCGGATCAAGAAGTGCAACAAAGCCGGAATCGCGTCCGCCGGTCTTATCAACTTGGTAGATGGTTGAGTTCAACGCATCTGGATCCAAAAGTCGGAAGATTGCAAGACGAACACCTTGGCGTCCTGGGTTACGTGGCCATTCTTGGTCGCTGTAACGAGCGGTAAAGTTCACAAGCTGCTGGGAAACATTAGCATCCAAGAAGAATGTTCCTGGTGTCGTTGTTACGCCAACGGTTGTTTGTGTGCGGCCTTCTGGTCTGGTCGTTGGTGTCAAGTCGCCTTGCAAGCCATTGATCAGTACTGCTGTTGGTGCTGGGAATGGAGGATTGGTTACCACACCCGTTGGAAGCGGAACAGGAAGGTTACGAGCTGGTGCCGGACCTACGTCTGGAAGCGATACAAGGTTAGCGCGGTTAGCGATAACGATGCTGTTCGGATCCGTACCACCCAATGCGTTGGTTGCATTAAAGTAGCTTGCGGTGTACGCAACCGTAATGTCGTTAGCAACTTGCGTTGCAGGGCGGCTTACGCGAAGCGAACCGGATTCAAGCGTGTTATTGCCGGAAACATAGGTGCGAGCGCGTTCCTCAAGAACGAGGATGTTTGTACCAATTGTTGTTGCG
>JAAFHM010000555.1 GCA_013298375.1 Ignavibacteria bacterium
TGCTTTTCCGGCACTGTTCTGAATGGTATGCCCGAAAATCGGCATAATTACACGCTTTATGCCCCACATCGTGTGCAAGATTCTGTGCCTGTTGTCGCTGCACAATTCTTTCGTGGAATCCATAAACTCGTGAATTGCCAAATAATCTTCCATGATTCCACCACGCTTTTTCGCGGAAAGTTGTGCGTGATAAACGGCATTCATACTGACCTCAAGAGAAATTGTTCAAATCTTCAATCTATTGGGAACTGCATTAAATCTTCATGCAAGGTAAAATCTTCGTCCGCAGGCTCTTCACCGTCGGGATATTCAACAATGTCGTGAAACGAAATCTGCATGATTTCCAGCACCTTGCTTATCTGCTCAAGTGTCATTTCATCGGGCAGAACGATGCTGAATGGTCGGTATTTTTTCAGCGCGTCATCCAGATTTTTTACCGAATATTCGTCTTTGTAATGCGTACCAAATTCGATGAGGTCTGCTTCATCGGGAAATTGTTCGAGAACGTAGTTTGCAAGCTGCTTTGCGGTTGCTGCAAAGTTGGAATCTTCTTCGATAAAGTCCACCAGATTATCCTCAAACACAGCTAACACCTCAATATCGGCTTTCTGCTTTGCTTCCCGCGCCGCATCAAGCGTTGAGAACGTTGCGACGATACTCCCGCGAGTATTAGTTATGGGCGTGGTATCGTCATCATCATCACCTTCAGCAAGGTCATCAAGAAAAGCTGAAAAATACTCATCGTTGTAGAAAAAGCCTTTTTTGTGGAGAATGTAGTGTGGCATATCTATCAAAAAAAATAATGCTAAAAACAGTGGTTCAATACCCCAAAACCCGCGTAATTTCTTGCTGCAAAGCCGTAGCACGTGGGTTGCCGGGTTCGATTTCCTCCCATTGCATTTGCAGCAATCTGGCTTGCCAATAATCCTTTGTTGCAAAAGCAATGTCCGCTTGCCACTCCAGAATGCCCGCCAATTCTTGTTTCACCGCCAATTCATGGTGCATAATTGGTTTCTCTCGCATCGTGTACGTTTCCGAGTAATCGAAATGATGGAGCATACATTTACAAAATTTGAGCATTCGCTGCACACCGCATAGATGCTGGGCTTGGAGAAACAGCATAGCCGCTTGCTGTGCAAATTGATGGATAAAGTACCTTTCTATTCGCGTTAGCGAATCACCGCGAACAAAGCTATTTTGCTTGCATTCAGGGTTGTAGGTTATTTCAAAATATGGAGCGTGACTGCCCCACCACGATGTGCGCGTTACAGAAGCACGGAGAATCACCGCTTTTTTCTCCAAGAGCCGCGCTGCATCAAGCGTATAACCCTCTTCAAAGCGTATTCTCGCTAAAACCTGATACGGTGCTTGAAAATAATTCGGTCGCATTGCGATTGCCTGCTCGCAAAAAGCCTCTGCTTGCCGCATATTTCCTTGCTTCAGCATCATTACCGCCATTTCCGTCAAAGCCTGCTGTGAAGAGGCTTGGAACATATTGTACATTGCGTATTCCGGTCTGATTTCAAAGATATTATCTGGCAAAAGCCCTTGTTCACAGTCAAGAAATCGCTGATAATACTCCAAAGCCTCGTCGTACCGCGCTTCGTGAAAATTGCAGGATTGCGCATGGTACAAAAACGTGATTCCAAGCGGGGTTTGAAGCGTCGCAAATTGTTTTTCCTGGAATGGATTCCAATCGCCACGTTTGTAACGTTCTCGCTGAGACAAAATCACCATGTAATGAATCGGAAAAGCAGGTTTCAAGCGTACTGCATGGCGCAAAAAGTACCCTGCTGCATCGGCAGAAAATGTAAGGTCGTAGTCGTTTTTAAACCACCGAAAATGCTGCCAAATCACCTGCGCCACCGTTATCCATTCCGCATCAAAGAGCGGGCTTGTTCCCAAGAGTGCTTCAAAGTGATGCTTGTACGGCAAAAAGTCTTTCCAATCGCGCTCCACATTTGCATCATATCCGCTCGAAGCATGATTGCCATGGTCAACCATTTCCGAGTAGCCGATATTAAAAACCATCGCGGCTTCAATGTAGTTGCGTGTTTCTGTTTTGCCAAGATGTGCTTCCAGCAAGCGCTCTATTGCTGTATAAACCGTCATCGCCTGTTTTCCGCTTGCTGACTTGTATCCGTACTTCATACGCCGCCAACCAAGGGTATGACATTGAAAGTATTCGGTTTCCATAAGCCGCCGATAGTCTCTTTGCGTAACGGAATAATACCACTCCCATCGCACCCACAACCACGCAAACAAGCCATAATCCGCCTCTTCCAACGAATCAATCTCGTCTAAAGCGGATAAAATCTTCTTTGCATCGTTGCTGAGAAGATATTTGTGATAGGTGTGTATTTGGTAATGCAAGCGAAATACCTCAGATATTTTTTGCTCATAGCTTACGGTTTCTTGTCTTATCCATGCAACCGACAAGGATTGAAAATAGTTCTTGCTCATCAGTTTCAAACCTTGTATAATTACACTGAATTGATAGTACAATTCATCTACGTTGTTGTAAGTAAGAATTTTTTTTGTACCAAAAGCATCAGCATTTATGCCTACCGTAACACATAAACGCGCTCAACAAGCAAAAACAGCTATTGCTTTAAAGACTGAAACAAAAAAGATTTCTCGCTCAAAAGTGAGTAAGGAAGAGGCTTTGCAGCCCCAAAATCCTTTGTTTCAAAAAGCCAAAAAGTACATTGGAGTTGTTGAAGGTCCCGGTAATCTTTCAATATCAAAACTCCACTAGCCGATAGACTGAGACCATGCCCAATCACACGTACATCATTGACACCGGTCCGATTCTTGCACTTCTTGACAAAAACGATACCTATCATTCTTGGGCAAAAAATATTTTTTCAACGCTGCCGGGACCGTACTTTACGTGTGAACCTGTGCTGACTGAGTGTGCCTACCTTCTTCGTTCCAAACTCTCGCAATATCAACATAAAGCAGCTATTGATGCGCTCTTTGGCTTACTTCATGATGAAATTATTGTACAAGGATTTTCTGTTTTTCACCATTACAAACGAGTCGCCGCGCAAATGCGCCAATATCATCCGACTATGGATTTTGCTGATGCCTGTCTTGTTGCCATGACCGAACTACCCGAATATAAGATGGCAAGGGTCATTACCGTTGATGACAGGGATTTTAGCATTTACCGTCGTCATGGGAAGAAAACGATAGATATTATCAGCCCTTCAAGCATATAAACCTCTCCTTAGAAACACCAGCAATATCACCCTTCCAACTCTTCACCGTAGCACAAACTAAGCAACACTGCTGTCGAAATGCTGTTTTCCGATGTACTCCCGATGCAAACTGCTGATGTCCACATTCTTCAAGCCAAACTTCCAGCTATTATCGCTCCGTTGTACGCGCTTAAACTCAGCGATGGCTTTCCGATGGGCTTCGCGGGCTTTCGGCATGA
>JAAFHM010000106.1 GCA_013298375.1 Ignavibacteria bacterium
CGGATACGCAATTCGCCACGAACAATATTACCTGCTCCGTCCCGTCTTCAAGATGAAATTTGGTCTGCCGACAATACCGCTCACGCCTCTTAAATGGCTTCCCGGCGTGAAAGAACTCCTAAGCCTCGAAGCCAATTATATTCTTCAATCTACCACGCCATAATCACGATGCTCTGCCTACAAGCCCCTACCAATGCGGGTTGGATTGAAGCAGCAAGCCGCAATATGATTGCTCTGCTTTGCGACCATGCTCATTGCGAGCGCAAAGCCGCTATGAATGGAATGTTTTTGCTGATGCAATACCCGCAACGCGACGCGCTGGTGCGCGAAATGATTACGCTGGTCGAGGAAGAAACTGCGCATTTTAAGATGATTGTTGGCGAACTGCACGGGCGAGGAATTTCACTGCGCCCCGACAGAGGAAATTTTTATGCAAAGCAGCTTGCTGCGCACGTCCGTAAGCAAGACCCGGAGCGGCTTTTGGACGCGCTTCTTGTAGATTGCCTCATTGAGGCGCGTTCTTGTGAGCGATTTACCATTTTAGCGGGCTGCGAGGCAATTCCAGAGGATTTGCGCGGTATTTATCAAGCGCTGATGTCGTCGGAAGAAGGGCATTACCTGATGTATGTTGAATTGGCAAAGCGCTATTTTTCGCCAGATACAGTCGAGGCGCGTTTGGAAGAACTTTCGCATATCGAAGCCGATATTGTGCGCTCGCTCACGAATCAACCGACAATGCACGGATGAAATCTTGACGATAACAGCACCATAAATATTTTCCCGGCACATTGCTTAAACGTCCAGCCCGCATTGCGGTATCAAATACCGAATGACTGGTACACTTTTTTCACTTTTCCCCTCACACCATGCTTACAACAACTAAACTTCCATCACGCTTATTGATGATGGCACTTGCTTTTATCACGTTTACAGCACATCTCACCGCTCAAGAGGGCAGTTGGACAAGCGGCAACCGTCTCATCGTGCAAGGCGGAATTGCTGCTCCTGTTGCGAATTTTGGCGCACTTCCCGCAACGATTCAAGACCTCATTCCTGCGGATGGCAAAACCCCACAAGGTGCAGCAATTATGGGCTTTACGCTGGGTGTGACCGATGTTTTTCGCTTCACCCCGAATCTCGCTCTCAGCGTTTCGCTGGATGCAAATTACAATTCTTTCAACAACGAAGAAGCCGCGCGGCAGTTGAAATCCGGAGTGCTGGGCGGTGTGAATTTGGGTCCGCTTTCGTCGCTACTCGGCGTTACCTCATCCTACAATACGCAAGCCTATATCAACGGTACGCTTACAGGCGGTATTCGCTATGACCTCCCCGTTCTTGCTGGTCTGCTAAATGTGTATGCGAACGCCCAAGCGGGACTGTTTTACGGTGTTGCGCCACAAAGTGATGCAAAACTGGGACTCAATATCGCCATTCCGTTTATTGCCAATATCAAAGCGGATGCGACCATCAGTAGGCCACAAGCCGCTGCAACGGCATTTGCCTACAAACTCGGTGTTGGCGTTTTGATTTTAGACCGCATCAATATTGGCGTGAACTATGTCGCTGCGGCACCGTCGTACATCGCTCAGACAACGCTGAATACGCAGGTAAGCGGTATTCAAGGCACGGTTCCGGTTCCGGGCTTGGGGACAATTAGTGCGCAGACCATTGCTAATACTATTGCCGGAGCAATTCCTTCTATTGCTACTTCGCCGGGCGGCACACGATATGATTTCCCAACCAATGTGCTACAAGTAACAATTGGATATGCGTTTTAGGACATTTCCAAACCCGTCGGATTTTTATGGCTTGAAACCCGCAAGGACGCTGCTGCTCAGACGTTTTTTGACGTACGCAATTCCTATCCGTTTTCGTATATCTCAACATTAATTTATGACCAACTTCAAACTCACAACCCCTGTGGCGATGATTATTTTCAATCGCCCCGACACCACCGAAAAAGTCTTCGCCGAAGTCCGCAAAGCTCAACCACCGAAACTTCTTATTGTTGCGGACGGCGCACGGAATGGGCGCGAGGGCGAACAAGAGCGCTGCGAAGAAGCACGGCGTGTGGTGTTGGATAATGTTGATTGGGATTGCGAGGTTCTGACCAATATTGCTCCGCAAAATTTGGGTTGCAAAGGTCGGGTTTCGAGCGGCTTAGATTGGGTTTTTGCAACGGTCGAGGAAGCAATTATTTTGGAGGATGATTGTTTGCCGCACCCGACGTTTTTTCGCTATTGTCAAGAAATGCTGGAGCGCTACCGCGATGATGAGCGTATTGGCGTTATTTCAGCAGCCAATTTTCGGATAAAACGCCAAACGGAGTATAGCTATTATTTCTCGCGCATTCACCCTATTACCGGCTGGGCTTCATGGCGGCGTGTTTGGAATAATTACGATATTGCCATGAAGCGTTTTCCCGAAGTGCGCGATAACGGCTTGCTTGCGGAGATGTTGGGTGATGATTTTTCCGTCAAATACTGGACAAAAGTCTTCCAATCCGCCTACGACGGCAAAGAATCAACGTGGGATTACCAACTCACGTTTTCCGTCTGGTTGCAAGGGCAGTTGGGTATTATTCCTAATGCAAATTTGATTACCAATATCGGTTTTGGCGCAGAAGCAACGCATATCACCGATTCCGACCACCCGACAGCAAATGTTCCCATCGAAGAAATGATGTTCCCTATGCAGCATCCGCCCTACATTATCCGCGAAATGACCTTTGAGAAATACGTCCAAGACTACCTGCTCAAATGGACACTAGGCTACCGAATACGGCGCAAAGCCAAGCAACTTCTTGATGGGAAAAAGCACTAACCACGCAAAAACACCACGCAATGCTCCAGCCCACCGACATTACGAATCAACTCCGTGCCGACCTGCATGGAAAGCGCATCGGCGCGTTGGATTATGGACAAAAGCGCATTGGCTTTGCTGTGGCGGACGAACTCCACATTACCGCCTCGCCACGTGGGCATTTTGCGAATACCGAGGCGCTGGGAAGCGAGTTACAGAGCGCCTTTGCACGAGAGAGGCTTGGTGCGCTTATTGTCGGTGTTCCCTTCCAACACGATGAACGCCAAACGCCAATCATGCTCGAAATACAAGCCTTTGTCGGCATCTTGGCATCACAAACCTCATTACCGATATACCTTGTTGACGAAGCATATTCTAGCCGCGAAGCTATGCGCACGATGATTCATTCGGGCAAAAAAAAGCGTCATCGTGCTGAAAAAGGTCGCACCGATGAAGTTGCCGCAGCGCTGATTTTACGAGAATTTTTGCGGGAGTTGGAATAAGCCGCAAGAGAGCGCAGTTCACGCTCTGTGGGAATATCAAAAATTTGCGGTAAATCAACATTTTCTTAGTATCTTAAAAAGTCGTGTAAATCTTGCCGATTTTTTACGTTTTTCTGCACTTTTGCAAAGGCTTTCGTCGGTATGTACTCTGCTCTGACATCCTCGTATTCTTCCCCTTCTGAGGGCATTCGCTCAAGCATTCATCAAGCACTTTTCGTTGTTTTGATGACAAGTGTTGCTGCGATTGCCATTGCCAGTTGTTCATCGGCGGCACAGCAGACGACGCAGCGTTCCTCCCGACCAGCAACAGCGCCCACCACGACGTTTTCTGCTTCCGTTGTTTCGCTGCCGCCCGCGTTGGCAGATTCTTTGCAATATCAACCCGGAAAAGCGCGTGATTACTACATCAAAGGCGCAACCTTGCAAATGCAGGATCGCCCCGCCGAAGCAATTTTAGAGTTTCAACAAGCGCTTCGTTACGACAATGCACCAGCAATGCACTTTGCTATTGCCCAAAATTTTGTTAAGCTGAATAAACAAGACCTTGCGCTTGAAGAATTGCGCATCGCTATCACGCAAGATTCCACCTTCACGCCGGCATATAAACTGCTCGGAGAACTCTACGTTCAGCAATTTCGTATTGACGAAGCAATTACCGTCTATCAATACCTCGACACGCGCACTCCTGAGCCGATGAACCGCTTTATGCTGGCGCGTTTGTACGAACTCCGCGATGTTGACAAAGCAATTGCTCTTTACAACGAGCTTTTGCAGGAATCCGACGACAGCGACGGCATGATTTTAGCGCGTTTGGCGGATTTATATTCGCAAAAAGGCAACAGTGCCAAATCGCTGGAATGTCTGGAGAAGCTGCAACAAACCGCGCCCGACAATCAAGCCGTTCTTTTTACGCTCATGGATGCGTATATGTTCCAAAAGAAGTACGAACAAGGGTTGGACCTCTTCAAAGCATCGGAATTATCCATTAGTGACAATGATGCGATTACGCTTGCTGTGCGCTATGCCAATGGCTTACTTACAAGTTTCGACCAATCGCTGATTGCTCGCACTTGTGCCGACAAACTCTTAGACCATCTCGAACTCAAGAATAAAGCCGGATACGCTGCTTCGTGGCAAGTACAGATTATGAGCGGGCTGCTCTCTGGGCATTTGGAGCGCACCGCACGGAGCGTTGCGTATTTCGACCGCGCACTCACGCTGGCAGATTCGATTCCTGAAGTGCCGTTGCAAATTTGCGCCTTTTACTTCCAAAAACAGCGTTTCAAAGAAATGTTGCGTGTAGCGGAGCAAGCTGCAAAGCGCTTTCCAACGAATGGACAGGTCTATTTTCTCTGGGGCTTGGGGCTTTCGCAAAGCGACAGCACGGCGCGGGCGATTACGGTCTTGCAACAAGCCGTGAGCATTGACACGAACAATCTGGATGCGTGGAATCAACTTGCCATTTTACAGAGTGCGTCGGGCAATATCAAGGCATCCGACATTGCCTACGAGCGGGTGCTGAAAATTGATCCCTCGAATGCGCTGGCGAATAACAACTATGCGTACTCGCTGTCGGAGCGGAATTTGCAGCTTGACCGCGCTCAAACGATGATTGAAACAGCACTCAAATCTGAACCCAAGAATACGTCGTATCTCGACACAATGGGCTGGATTCTCTACCAACGCGGCGATTACAAACAAGCAGTCAACTATATTCTTCAAGCCATTGACAACGGGGAAGTGAGCGCGACAATTTATGAGCATCTTGGCGATGCCTACCATAAATTGAACGATAAAGAAAAAGCTCAACAAGCATGGCGCGAGGCATTGCGCAAAGAACCCAACCGTCATTCTGTAAAGGAGCGCCTTTCCAATGGCACAGCTACGAAATAGTTCACAACTCTCAACAAAGCAATATTCCTCACCATTTCAACGAATGAGTTCTATGCGCATCGCGTTTATCATCTGCGCTTTGGCGCTTCTTGCTGCCTGTGCGACCACAACCACGACAACCACAACAGTCGTCAAAGGAAAACGTCCGGCAAATTTCGTATTGGAGCAGGCATTGGAAAAGCGCTCTGCTGCGCTTACGGCACTTCGAGCAGAAGGCAATTTGTCGGTGGAAGTCGATGGCAAAAAGCAACAGGCACAGTTTGTTGGTTCGCTCTGGAAGCGGGATTCACTCTTGCTTACCGTCACGGGACCGTTTAATATTGCGGTGGCAAAAGTTGGCTCTACGCCGGATTTTATGAATTATTACGATGCGCTTACCAACACGGTCTATCAAGGAGTTCCTACCGCTAAAAACTTCCAAACACGGCTTGGTGTGCCGCTTTCGCATAATGACATTGCGTGTTTCCTGCGTGGCGAAGCGCCGGGCGGGTTTACGGGCTTCACTGCCGAACCTGCGGCAAGCGACAGCGAAGACACCTTTGTTCGCATCCGCGATACCGTTACCGAGCGGCTTATTTACTCGCACAAAGCCGAAAATATTATTTCCTATAAACGTGTCGGGCAGAGCGGCGCTACCATTATTCACACACGCTTTAGCAATTTTACGGCATCCAATAACATCAGCATTCCGCAGGATGCGCTTGTTGTTTTCCCCGCTATTAAAGCCACGTTCAGCGTCCAATGCCGTGCGGTGGAAGCCAATCCGAAAGACCAGAAATATAGCTTCCTCCCGCCTTTAGAAGCGAAGCGGCGTAAACTTTAGTCTGAAAAACAGCTCCCCATGAAAGCCCGTTATATCAACCCATTTACCGATTTTGGCTTTAAAAAGCTCTTCGGAGAAGAGGCGCATAAAGGCTTGCTTGTGGATTTCCTGAATGCGCTTTTGCCTCCAAAGCATCATATTACCAATCTTGAATATGCTAAAAATGAGGCGGCGGGCGAGACGGTCATTGACCGCAGGGCTGTTTTCGATATTGCGTGTACGGGCGAAAATGGAGAGCGGTTTATTGTTGAACTCCAAAAAGCAAAGCAGAATTTTTTCAAAGACCGTAGTGTATTTTATGCGACATTTCCCATTCGTGAGCAGGCTGAACGCGGCTCTGCATGGGACTTTGAATTAGCGGCGGTCTATTGTATCGGGGTTTTAGACTTTGTTTTCGATGAAGACCGTGATAATACGGACTATCTCCACACTGTTCAACTCAAAAATCAGCACGATATTGTCTTTTATGATAAGTTGACATTTGTGTATTTGGAAATGCCGAAATTCACCAAAAGCGAAGCCGAACTCACAAATCACACGGATAAATGGCTCTACTTCATCAAGCATTTAAGCGCGTTAGAGCATATTCCCGCCTCGCTGCAAGAGCGAATATTCGAGCAGGCATTTGAGGCTGCTGAAATCGCGCAGTTCAATCCTGCACAACAACAGGCATATCAGGACTCGTTGAAATATTACCGCGACCTTAATAACGTGATTGATACGGCGGCAGAAGAAGCACGAGAAGAAGGACGGAAAGAAGGCGAGCGCCGTAAACAATACGAAATCGCACGAAATCTCCAGCGTATAGGTCTCTCAAAAAACGATATTCTCCAAGCTACCGGATTGAGCCTTGATGATATTGACGCACTCTAAGGAGCATCAGCGAAATAATTCATTCAATTTTCTCCACGAATCGCACGAATAAACACGAATCAGAGGTCTCGGCAATAGTGTCAAATTCGTGAAGATTCGTGTAATTCGTGGACAAAAATATTGCGAGTTATTTCACTCATATTCCTAAGTGTTTCACAATATCCCATCCAAAATATCCGATGTCTTGATTCTGAGCCGATTATGAACTATCATTATTTTCTTATTGTTCTTCTGGCGCTCTGCGTTTACACGCCATCGCGCCTTTCCGCTCAAGCGACAACAAGGCGCACAGCAGCGCCGCGCCCCACACTCCGCATCACCACAAGCGCAACAAGCATTGTCTCTCAAACTAAGGCTACGCTTGAAACATCGTCAACAATTCTCACGACGACATCCAATATTTTGCCCGCAACTTCACTCAAAGCCGCTCCAACGCTTGATTCTGCTGCTCAAGCCCGAAAAATAGCCGCCGATGCCGCCAGCGCCGCCAAAGCAGATTCGCTGCTCCGCGCCCGGAGCGGTATTGATACGATCGTTACCTTCGCGGCGCAAGATTCTATGAGCTATTCGGTCAAAGGGCGAAAGATGCGATTGCGCTCGAATGCTTACGTGAAAAATGAGGGACAAACGCTTTCCGCAGAAATTATTGAACTCTTTTTTGAGCAAGGATATATGCGGGCTTCCAATGCACGAGACTCTTCGGGGCGCGTCATCGGGATTCCGAAATTTGTGGATAAAGGCGAAACGTATTACGGTGCGGAACTTTCGTATAATTTTCGTACAAAACGTGGTACAATCTCGCTTGCAGAGACAAAACTCGGCGATGGTTTCTTTTTTGGTGACAAGGTAAAGCGCATCGACGAAAGTACATTTTTCCTCAAAGATGGCTGTTACACTTCCTGCGACAAAGCGCATCCGCACTTCTACTTCAAATCGCCCCGCATGAAGGTTATGGCTCAAGACCGCATCTTTGCTGACCCGCTGATTATCTACTTCAGCGACATTCCCGTTTTTGCGATTCCCTTTGGGCTTTTTGTGGAAAACAAGACCGGAAGGCGCTCTGGAGTGCTGATCCCACAGGTCTTTTTTGCTGGCAGCGTTGGCGACCCCAACTCTTTGGGCATTGCTTTCGAGCGGCTTGGCTACTACTGGGCTATCAACGATACGCTGGATGCGGAATTTTCCGGCTCATTTTTTACCAAAGGCGGTTGGCTGGCGAATTTCAAGGGCAACTACGTCTTTAGTCGCCGTTTTAGCGGGGCGTTGGATCTTTCCTACGGGCGTGGGGGATTTACGCAGGACACGGTGCAGACAGAGAACTGGCGTGTAGGCTGGCGGCACAACTGGGAAATAACGCCCTTTACGAATGTGAGCGGCTCAATAAACCTCAGCTCCGGCGGCTTTTTCCGCCAAACACAACTGGATGTGCGGCAGCGTGTGCAACAAACCATCACCTCGCAATTCAGCATTCGTCACACGCTCGACAACGGGCTGCCGCTCAATTTGAACTATCAGCGTAATCAAAACGTGGCAACGGGCGAAATTGGCAACTCCTTCACAAGCGGCGTGAATATCACGGCGCCGCTCTTTCCCGTGCGTGATTTGACGCGGGCTGTTCCAGCATTGCAGACTCTGATTCCGTCGGACTCTTGGCTCAACGACATCAATTTTTCCTACGGTGTCAATGCCACCGCCAGTATCAATGTTCCGGCGGATTCGCTGCCGGGTGAATCCAAAGCTGCACGAGATCTTCGCCGCAGTCAGGCTCTTGCAAATCCCTTTATTGCTCGCATCACCCACACGCCGAGTATCAATATTGCCCCGAAGTTTGGCTATTTCGTTTTGCAACCTTCGTTTTCGTATAATGAAAATTGGTATTTTCGGCGTATTCTTCAAAGGGAGCCTGTTTACACGACCGCGACAGTATCAAACTCAACAATCTCTACGACTTCTATTGAACGACTCTCGGACACTACCGAGCGAGGTTTTTTCCGTGAATACGGCATGAGTGCAAGCGTCAGCTTGGGAACGACGCTCTATGGTATTGTTAATCCGCGTATTTTGGGACTGAATTCGTTGCGCCATACGCTGCGCCCTTCGATTAGCTTTAACTTTGTGCCGAATCTGCAAAATGATAACAATCTTGCCGGGCGGTACAAGGACACGAGTAATGGGAAATCACAGGCGCAGGAAACAGTGTATTCGCGCTATGCCTTGGACGGCGGAGCTACGCCGTCATCGCTGCAAACAAGCATTGGCTGGTCGTTGGATAATAATTTTGAGGCAAAAATCCAGCAAGATACTGCCGAAAAGGTCGTTCAACTTATGCGGGCGCAAGTGAGTGGAAATATTAATCTGGCGGCAACGCAGTTTCAATGGAGTCCCATCGGCGTTGGCTTTAGCAATACCTTTGCCGATGTGATTCAATTTTCCGGCAACGCAAGTTTTAGCCTGTACGATCAAAACACGGTGCGCGAAGGTGAAACACAGCGTTTGGTGGACGCGAACCGATTTTTATTTGAAGCCGGAAAGGGCTTACTGCGCCTGACAAATCTGGGATTTAACCTCAACTATCGCCTTTCGGGAAATACCGCCAGCAATAAGCTACAAGGCGGCTTACAGGCTTCCGGCACGGCAGCACCGCCCGACACAACTTCGCCTGCGCAACAAGCAGGTGGCGAAGATGCAAGTATGGGAGCGCGTTTCCAGCAACGTTTGGATAACTCTTACGATAAAGTCGATGTTTTTGGCGACAACACGCCCGGATTTGCGCCCTTGAACTTAGAATGGAGTACCGATTTTAACGGTACATTTAGCTTTACTCCATCAAATATTGCGAATGCCCCCGCAACGATAAGTGCCTTAATTTCGGCAAATTTGAATTTGACGCTTGATAGAGTCTGGCGTTTCAGCACAAATTTTAATCTCGATCTCGGCACGGGGCAGATTGTCGCGCCGACACTAAATTTGCAACGCGACCTGCATTGTTGGGACTTGTCGTTTCGTTGGCAGCCTTTTGGAGTCACGCAAGGCTATTTCTTTCGCGTTGGCATTAAAACAGGGCAGCTCAAGGATGTGCAGCTAACGCGGCAAGATAACAGACTTTTCCGGCAATAACCGAGGCGCAGCAAGCACCGATGAAAAGATTGTGATGGGGAAGAAAAATTCTTGCCCGACAACAAAAGCCGTGTAATTTTGCGGAACACTCATAATTATTCCACCATTACTTCGGGAGAACGATTTGATGAATACTACCGTCAAGCCTCTTATTGCTGAGTTTATCGGCACATTTGCCCTCATTTTTATTGGTGTGCTGGCAATTCAAGGCGTGAACGTCGTCCAAGCACCCAATGGCTTGGCAAACCTCACTTCTATTGGACTGGCGCATGGCTTAACCATTGCGGTTATGGTTGCGGCGCTTGGTGCGGTATCGGGCGGGCATTTTAACCCGGCAGTGACCGCCGCATTTATGGCGACAGGGCGGATGACACCTGTTGTTGGCGCGATGTATATCGCTGCGCAGATTGTTGGCGCAACGGCAGCAGGATACTTGATTACAGGCTTATTTACGGCGCAAATTACTGGCGGCGGCACTCCTGCTCTAGCTCCGCAGGTCTCGCCGACAAGCGGCATTATTATCGAAGCCATTACAACATTTTTCCTTGTCACCGTTGTCTTTGGTACGGCTGTTGATGACCGTGCGCCGAAGCATATTTATCCGTTTGCAATTGGTTTGACGATTGCTGTGAGCATTATGGCAACAGCACCACTGACGGGGGCAGCGATGAATCCCGCTCGTGCCTTTGGTCCGGCGCTTGCATCGGGGATGTGGGCGAATCATATTGTCTATTGGGTCGGACCACTTGTCGGGGGCGTACTGGCAGGCTTGGTACAGAATTTTGTGATGATGGAGAAAAAATAACGATTTCCCGTACACGAAATAACGATAGAATAGAATACTTTTCCGTTTCTCACTCGTACGATGGCTGAATTTTGTAAGAACTCTGCCGTCGTACAAGTGATTAGCGTATGAACATTCACAAGCAGACGCTCTTTAATACAGCGTCGACGGCAACTCCACAATGAATGTTGCCCCTTTTGCTACTTCCGATTCGCACCAAACCCGTCCGTTCATCGCTTCGACCATGCGCTTGACGATAGACAAGCCCAACCCCGTTGAATGCTCCCCACCAGTGGGCTGTGCCGAAAGCCGTGCAAATTTTCCGAATAGCTGTTGTTTATCTTTTTCGCTCAAGCCCGGTCCTTCATCCTGAACTTCAAGTCGAACAACCGACGGCGACCTTGTGCCGCCATTCTCTGCCGCACCATCGTCATCATTTTTTTGACCATTGCTAACGCGAATGAAAATATTTTTTCCAAACGGCGAGTATTTGACGGCGTTCGAGATAATATTGTCAATCACCTGCGCTGCGGCTTGCTCATCGGCTTTGACAACCGTCATTCCACTGGTTGAATAATGGATGGTAATGTCTTTTTCCTTTGCACGGTTAATATACGATTCCGTAGCGCTGGAAATGAGCGGCGCAATGTCGAATTCAACCAGATTTAACTTCACTCCGCCTTGCTCAATAGCATTAATATCCAGCAGGTTTTTGATAAGGTCAAACATTCGCTCACTGGAAGAAACGATGGAGTTTAAGATTTTTTCATGTTCTCCGGGCGGAAGCTCTTTTCCATAGTGTTGCAGCAATTCTGCCAAGCCGCGAATGCCGTTGAGTGGATTTTTCAGGTCGTGGGCGGCAATGCCTAAAAACTCGTTTTTTTCCACATTCAGTTCGACAAGTTGCGTATTTTGCTGCTCCAATCGCATATTGAGTTCTTGCAAACTGACATTTGCGATTTCAATTTCCCGGGCTTGTTCGGATTGGATTTCGAGTTGGCGGGAAATTTCGACATTCGCGTCTGCCAAGTGCGCATTTGCCGATGCAAGTTGGACGTTTGCCGATGCAAGATTGTTATTGAGTGTGGCAAGTTCTCGTTCTGCTTTGTGCTTGATTTGATAACGACTCATCGCCAAACCGAGCAGTAACACGACCAATACCAGCCCGCCAAGAAGCGAATTTCGCAAAAGTGTAGAAACTTCTTGGTCTTTGCGTAAAAGAATGATTTCTTTGTCTTTTCGTTCGGTAGCGACTTTGGTTTGCAAAAGAG
>JAAFHM010000436.1 GCA_013298375.1 Ignavibacteria bacterium
AAGCTGGTGGGCATGAAGAATGGCGCTCCGCATTGCGCGTCCCGAAGCGTCGTGTTCGCGGTGGTTTTTCAGCACAACGATACGCCGATACAGCCCGCGAAGCCTTGCAATCGAGGGCGGCGCAGGACCTAATCGCGTGAATGCCTTGTTTTCGTGCGGGATAAAGTAGGCAAAATGTTGTGCTTGCGCGTTGACGAGTTCCTCGTCCTTGCCGGAAAATTCAATCATCACAAAACGCGAAAATGGCGGATAGAGCGCTTCGCGGCGGAATTGGAGTTCGTCGTTGTAAAAGAGTTCATAGCTGCCGAGTGTGGCGGCGATAATGGTCTGATGCTTGGGGTGCGCTGTTTGGATAATGACTTCGCCGTGAAACTCACTGCTCCGCCCAGCCCGCCCTGCTACTTGCGTCAGAAGCTGAAAGGTGCGCTCGGCAGCGCGAAAATCCGGCAAATACATCTGCATATCGGCATTGATAACACCCACCAGTGTAACCCGCGCAAAATCTAGCCCCTTCGCCACCATCTGCGTTCCCAACAAAATATCAATTTCGCCTTTGGCAAAGCGCGTCAACATCTGCACGTGAGAACCTTTTTTGGTGGTCGTGTCCAAGTCCATACGCTGAATAACGACTTCACGCTTGTCGCCCGACTGCCCACCGCGATAGACTTCAAGCGCTTTAGCGAGTTCTTCATGCAAATCTTCTTCAATACGCTGCGTTCCTGAACCGATTTCTTTAATGGTGAGCGAACCGCAGTTTGTACAGGATTTCTCCGCCGCGTGGCTGTGTCCGCAATAGTGGCAGCGCAGTTGGTCGCGGTATTTGTGGTAGGTCAGCGCAACCGAGCAGTTCGGACACATCGGAATATGCCCGCAATCCAAGCACTCAAAGCGTGAGGCAAAGCCGCGACGATTTTGAAACAAAATTACCCCTTCGCGTCGCTCAACCCTCTCCACAATTGCTTTCAGGAGGTCTTCCGAAAAAACGCCGTTCATTTTGCCTTGCTTGCGGCGCAAACGAATGTCCACCACCTGAATCATCGGCATTTTCGCACCATCGGCGCGTCCCGTGATTTCAAGCAGATGATATTTGCCGGAGCGAGCATTGAACATACTTTCCAGCGACGGTGTTGCCGAACCCAGCACCACGACGGCATCTTCAATCGTACCGCGCACAATCGCACAATCGCGCCCGTTGTAGCGCGGCGCGGGGTCATCCTGTTTGTAGGATGGCTCATGCTCCTCGTCCACGATAATAATGCCCAAATTAGGAAGCGGTGCAAAAATCGCCGAGCGTGCACCGATAATGATACGAATTTTGCCACGACGCGCCATCTGCCAAGCATCAAAGCGCTCTCCGATGGATTTGTGGCTGTGCATCACACCAATTTCTTCGCCAAACACCGCACGAAACCGCTCAATAAGCTGCGGCGTAAGGGCAATCTCCGGCACAAGCATTAGTGCGGTCTTTCCGGCATCAAGCGCCTCACGGATAGCACGGAGATAAATCAGCGTTTTGCCGCTCCCCGTCACGCCATGCAGCAAAAAGGTCTTGAATTTATGCGCTCTGGTGGCTTCGATAATTTTATCCAGAGCGTGGTCTTGTTCGAGCGTAAAGGTAGCGGCGGATTCATCCTTGGAAACAAGCAGTGAAGCGTTATCGGGGGACATGGCTTCGCTTGTGCGCATGATTTCAACGGGAAATTCTTCGACGTAGTTTTTTTGTACCAGCGCTTTCAAGACCGCTTCAGAAATCTTGCCACCACTGCTTTTGAGGGCATCTTTTGCCAAAAGCGGCACGGTTTCAGACTGAGAATAATGCAGAAAAATTGTTCCCAAAAGGCTTGCTTGCTTGGGTGCGGAGTTGTCGAGGTCATCCATGAGCGCACGGAAAAAGGCTTCGTCATGCAAAAGCGGTGAAAGCCGCACTGCACGGGTGGTTTTCGCATGAACTTCCCGCGTCAAGGTACGATGGCGCTCAATAAATCCTTCATTTTCCAACGCTTCCAACTGTGCCGCAATCGTACCACTCCCAACGACGTGTTCCAAATAACCGACACTGACATCGCCATCGTGCTGAAGAAGTTCCTGCAAAAGCGCAGCACGGCGTGGTGCGCGGCGCTCCATCTGCGTTAGCTGCTCCGGCGTGGGGCGCAGTACGGCGCTGACGCGCACGACACTTTCCGGCGACATTCCTTGCGGGAGCATGATTTTAAGTGTTTCGCCCAGCGAAGCCATGTAATAATCTGCCATCCACCGTGCAAACACGAGCATTGGAGCGCTGAAGGCGGGTTCGCTGTCGAGCAGTTCCATGACGTTTTTGGTATCTTTTGCGTCCGTCGGGCTGCCTGTTTCAACGATAACGCCCGTCAGGACTCGCTTGCCAAACGGCACTAAGGCACGACAACCGACAAGGCGCTTTGCATCAAGCGTCTCGGCAGATTGCCCCTCAAACAATGCCGATGAAACGGCGTAGGTGAATAAGCGCGGAGTGGGCAGGGGAAGGGCGATATGAACGAAAAGCGTCATTGTGTGCGAGGCTAGGGAAAGGATAAAATATAAAGTATAAAAACTCTAAGACGAGTATTGAAGCGGTCTTTGGGGGTTAGAAGCAGTTCATATTTTATCTTTTATCTTTTATACTTCATACTTTCCTAGGGTGCTTGGCGCAAAAACACATCCGAAAGCGCCTGTTGAAGCCGCGAGGGAAGCATTGAGCGCCAGTAGGCGCGTTCAACGGTTGTAAAACTTTGCAACGAAGCGCTACGGGAGGATTTGGGCAAAAGGCGCAGCATCGTCACGGCTTCGGTATAGACGTTGAACACGGCTTGTTCACTGCGGTTCGCCTTGAGAACGGATTTTGCATCCGCATAGCGTTGTTCGGCTTTGGCGAGATTGTCATCAAAAAATTTCAAGCGGATTTTTGCTGCTTCCTCCGGCGTTTGCACCAGCACAGCGAGGGAATCCATAAGAATAACGGCTTCGGTATGCGGGAGATAGTCGGGCCAATATTCATCGCTTATCAGCACGGCGCTCGCGGTTTTTTCGCCATTGGGAAGCGAGATAATTTCAGGGTTTCCGGCATCAAAGCTGGCGGCGCGATTGTATTTGCCGTTTTGCTTTTTGAGAATCGTCAGCCCAAGGCTTGCCAGAGCGCTATTGCCGCCGCCGTCGGTCTGGATGCAGATTTCAAATGTGCCATCGCCGTCCACATCGCGCACATCAAACGATTTGCCATAATAGACTTTTTCCTCGTGTGCTTTGGTAAATGCTTGTTTGAGCGTATCAAACTCAAAAATTTGCAGTTTCTCAAAGCCAATCCGTGCGCCCATTGAGTCCTTCGGAAAGACCGTTACAAGCGCATCTTCGTAACCAACTTTGCGCAAATCCACACGCCGAATATCGGTTTTGAGCGTTGCAAGTTCTGTTGGCAGTGTAAAGGGCGCTGTGCGCGTCATTGCTGCATTTTCAATGGGTTTTTCTTCCTTGTTGTCCGGCGTACAAGAAGCCGCCAGACCAATGACCATGAGGCTGAGAAGGATTTTAGAAGGAGTATTCATCGTAGTTGAAGAAGTTGAGGATTGTACGAAAAATTGAGAAAACTCGCCTCTTTGTCAGTATATTGAACGAGGTCGTATTCGCCCCCTTGATAAAGGGGGAACGGGGGATTGAACGGTTGAACACCGCTTCAAATCAATCACTGTAGGAAGAAAATCCCCCGTTCCCCCTTTATCAAGGGGGCGAACGAGTGAAATTACTGTGAGATTGAGCAATTAGGCAAATTCTTCCTCGACCGCCACATACACTTGCGGCGTGGAAAGCGTTTTGTAGAGCAGCTCTGCGAGTTCTTCCAGTGCATCGGGCAGCGTTTTTTGCTGCATATAGAGAAAAACTCCATCGTTGCGATGTTGATAAATCCAACTCGCAATAATACGAATTTCATCAATTTCTTCCTTGCCTGCGTGCTTCGGAGCCGCGCTATTGTCGGAATACACCGTCTCCAAAGCCCGCTCCAATTCTTTCATGGGGAGTTTTTTTCCAACCAAGCGTTGAAACTTCAATCGCCCATGTCGAATAAAAAACACCTCCACTTTTTTATCATGCTCTTCAGTCGGAATGATGATGATAACGTTGTTCTCGTTCACCGACGAGGAAATCTGGCGCTGCCGAAAGAAAATGCGTTCCAGTTCTTTCATTCGATTGCGCAGCAGTGCGGCTTCCTCGAAATCCAAACGCTCGGAACTCTCTTGCATGGCGGTTTTCAGCGCCGCGACGATACCAATGCGCTC
>JAAFHM010000360.1 GCA_013298375.1 Ignavibacteria bacterium
AATTTTTTATAGGGAAAAAGCGATTGGTCAGTTTGGTGCGAGAAGGCTTGTTGCCAAGCGCCTTGTGGGAGGTTTGGTGCAGAGGAAGTCAGGAATATGACCGACGAAAACGACAAAAGAATCATTACGCCAAAGCGCAGAAAAGCGCCGCGCAATGCTGGAAAAATCGTAGTGTTCATGGTAAAAAACTCCGTCGATGCGGTGAAGAAAAGAAATGGTCGAAAAATCATACAGACTTCTTTTTAGACACGCTCACGGCTCAAAACATTCATCGCAAAATATTTATCCTCTGCACAGCAAGTTCACTCCCTACCCGCAAACGCAGTGTATAGGAGCCATTTGGAAGATATGCCATTGGCAAACGAAGCATTTTCGCCTCTCCCGTGTCCACCACACCTTCCATACCGCTCCAACGCTGTACGACCCGCCCCAAAATATCCACTAATTCAACTTCAGGCTGTCCTTGCAATTCTTCGGAATATCTGAACGTAAGGGCGACATCATTGGTTGCCGGATTTGGCGTTACCGAAAGAATCTGCACAGCAACCGCCGTCGGCGTTATCAAGCGCTTTCCGCCAGCACGTGAAATTGTGGCTTGAAAAAGACCATCCTGCGACGGTTCAATAAAAACCAAGCGTCCGTTTTCATCGCCCGGAAAAACGATAGACTGTAGGCGGATACTGGTTCTATCGGTGTCTCCAGCGACCACGCGGCAGGAAAACCTTGCCAATACTCGTCCCGTCGGATTCGCCAAGCGCCCTGTTATCTCAAACGGTATCTCGCGTCCCGACCCGCCCGTCTGCCGCAAAATGCGCACCCCGTCTTGCTCGTCCAGAGGAACAAGAACATTCCTGTCGGTAGCGATAATAGCTTTCCAGTCTGTTCGCGGCAGCGCAAAAAATAGCCGACTAATATCGCCCGAATCCACAACAATATCCATGCGTACTTCCGCGCCGGGCGCAAGGTTGTTCGCTATTGGTCGGACGGCAAAACGGATGCGAATATCCTCTCGCTTTTCTTGGCGGGCGGTTAGCTGAAATGCAGGAATTGCTTCGTCGAGTTCTTCGGTGTGCGATTCGTTATAGGCTTTCAAACGCAACTGCCCGTCGATGCTTCCAATCCCTCGCGCAAAAACCGAATACGCAATCACCGTTGTATCGCCAATACCCAAGCGCTGTGCAGCAGATTTTCCACTTTCGGCAAAACGAAACGCATCACCGGGATCGCTCGGCATCGGCTCAACAATGACGGGCTGCCGTGCGCGATTGATAAGCGTCATCCCGCTTGCCAAGCGCCGTTGCGCAATGATGGTGTCCGGCAAAATAGCCTCTACCTGTAAAATACCCGCTAAAGCGCTCAGAGTCTCACTTGTTGCCTGTGCCGAAGGCAAACCTTCCACGCGGAAGCGCACTTCTACTTGTGCCGTTTTTCTTCCGCCCGTGCTTCGTGGTGCAAATTCTATCGTTGCCTCGGTGCTGCCGCCCGGTCGCAGTGTTGATGCGCCTAGGGGCATTACGAGACTGAACGCATTTTCGGTGTTTTGCGCCAATCCTACGCTCTCCAACGTAATATTTCGTTGGGATTGATTCGTCAGCAGAATGGCTCTGCGGCTGCGTTCTTGGACGACAGTGCGCGGGAATGGAGCGACGCTCACCAATACCTCAGCCCGTCCTGCACCCGTCGTAAAACGCCACACATTCGACCATGCACCCGCGCCGCCACTATTGACCGCCCGAACACGCCAGAAATATTGCCGCAAACTTTCAAGGGCGACTTGTCCAATGTCATTCGCTGCTATTTCCCGCGAAGCCGTTGTTGTGGCTATGCGCTGCCTATCAAACGTGCTGTCGGTGGCAATCTGTACGTCGTACCAGACTGTGCGAATATTTCCTTCAGCAGTCGGCGGCAAGGCAGACCAGCGGAGCGTGGCGGTTGTCGCAACATTGCGGCTTTCATCTGGCGGACTTTGCAGACGCAATGCTTCGCGCGGAGCAAGCGGTGCGGCTGCTTGCAGCGTGATGGTGTGCGTCGTTAGCGTTAGTCCACGCACCCGAACAGACGTAATCTGACAAACATACTGCCCGGCATCGGAAGGACGAAAAAACGCAAAGGGTAGAATGGAATCCGGCGACACCGAGCGCACTTCCACGCCGTTTTTTAGCCATCGGTAAAAATTTCGTGAGCCGCCCACTCCGGTACTCAGGGAAAATCGGCTTTCAAGCGGCACAGGCACGATTTGGTTTGCCTCACCCAAGCTATCTTGCGGAATATACGTCATCAAGCCGAGCTTGATATTTGGCTCCAATGCTGCAAAATCCAAGCGGTTACGTTCAACGGAAAAGACCCGCAAACGCCGTAATTCCGTCATGTTTGGCAAACCGCTCAGACGATTGCCCGCCAAGGTGAGTGTTTCCAAAAACGCTAAACCCGCCAACTCTTGCGGGACAGCGCCCGTGAGGCGATTGTCCTCAAGCGAAAGCGTTCGCAAAAATGGAAACTGTTTCAACTCCGCAGGAATCCTGCCCTCAAGCTCATTCCCCGATAGATCGAGCCGAGAAAGTTCGGACACTGCCTGTAATCGCGCAGCAATTCTTTTACCGTCGTTCTTTGTCGTGTCTGGCTCAAGAGGAAAGCGCCCACCGAAACGATTGCGTGAAAGATTTAGCGTTTGAAGACTTGGTAATTGCAGAATAGCGGTGGCGATTGTCCCGGAAAGCTGATTATTACTGAGGTTGATATGCTCCAAAGCACTGAAATTTTCTATAAAGCGCGGCAACACACCGAAAAGATTGCACCGCTCCAAAATCAAGGTTTTAAGCGCTGTCAGCTGCGCTAAGGTGTCCGGCAATACGCCCGAAAGATTCGCCCCCGTGACGGCAATGCCTACAACACGCCCATTGCCAAGCGTAATGCCGTTCCAGCGTTCCATCGGAAGTGCGTCCGTACGCCAGTTGATGCGCTCATCGGAACGATTCGTCGTTCGCAATGCCCAGATTCGTGCGGCTTCTCGGAGTGCAAGAGAATCAACCTCGCGCGGCGTGAAATAGGTGAACCGCGCGGCAGAAGTCCCAACGCCATTCGCCGTCAGCACTTGCAGTGCGCCGCTTGCGCCATCGCCGATGGTCAGGATAGCAGCCGTCGAAGAAAGCGATTGTATGCGCTGTACCAATGCGTCTCCTGCGTAACCAACCAAGGCGGAATCAAGGTTTTCGCCGCTTACAAGTACGCGCGTTCCCGTTCCGCCTCCATTGGGTTGGAAAGCAAAAATACGCGGGGAGCGCGTATTCGTGCGGGTTGGCACAAAAGTAAAGAATGGGTTGGTGAGAAGTGAAACGCTACTTGCCGTGCCACCGTCGTTTTGAATTGTCACAAGACCGCTTCCGCGCTCACTCTGCGGCACAATCGCCGTGATGCGCGTTGGCGACTCCACCGTAAATCGGCTTACCTGAATGCTGCCAATGGTAACACTGGTAATGCCGTAAAAGTTTGTTCCGGTGATAGTAAGCACTGTACCGCTCGTGGCAGCGATTGGCTGAAAACTCGTGATGGTGGGCGCTGCAAGCAGAAAATCGTCGGCGGATTCGGCGCTCCCCGTCGAACCCGCAAGAGCAATCTTGCCGCGAGAGCGAATACTCCCGACCGTTGCTGAGAGCGTTTCATCGGAGTCCACTGAAAAAAGTGTTGGTATTCCTGCAATCGTCATCGTCGTTACACCAAGAAATCCTGTGCCTTGTAGCACCAGAGGCGTTCCAGGAGTGCCGACGCTGGGCGCAACAACGGTAATCCGCGCTGGAGGCGTGACGCGAATACTTTGCGGGGAAGTCGCCTGACCAAACGGCGTGGAAACCTGCACTGAAGCCTGTGACGTAGTAATTCCCGCCGGAACCCGCACAATCACTTGTTTCCCACGAATGCCAACGATTTCCGCGATAACGCCACCAAGACGGATTTGCTGCGCTGCCCAAAGGTTTGTGCCGATAATCGTCAGGGTGCCGCCTGTGGTCACGGCTCGTTCCGTCAATGCGGTGATGCTTGGCGCTCCTTCAAACCCAAACTCTGCTCTGGCTGTCGCCGTTCCACTTCGGGTGCGAAGCCGTACCTCGCCGCTTGTACCGAAGCCGAGGACTGCCGCCAGCACTGAGTCTGACACCACGTTGACCGACGTTGCGGCAATACCGCCGAAAAAGACTTCTGCCGGGTCGCTGAAATTCGTTCCTGTGAGGATGACGCGCCCGCCGGATGGGGTAGAACGCGGCGTAAAATCAGTGATAGTCGGCGGTAGCAAATAGCGAAACGGCTCTTCGGCGACTGCCACACCGAATTGGGTTTCAACCTCCACCGTGCCGCTTGCGCCCGCACCAACTCTCGCTTGCAGCTCTCGTGAGGAAACAACGCGCACCGAATCCGCCGAAACGCCGCCAAAGCGCACCCGAGAATTAGCCGCAAAATTTGCCCCCAGAATACTCACGAATGTGCCACTCGTGGCGGTGCGAGGGCTGAAACTGCTGATACGCGGCGGCTCATTAAAGCCAACGGTAAAAATACCGCCGAGAAGCGCACCCGAAAGAGGAACGCTGATGATGCTTGTTGTGCCGATGACCGATTCAACCGCCGTGAACGCGCTGCCCGAAACGTCTGCCCGTGCGATACTGCTGAGAGGTGCGGGGCTTCCTGTGGGCGTAATCCGCACCCGTGCCTGAGCAAGAGAGCCGCTGACAAGGCGCGTTGCCCAATAGCCGACATTGTTCACGCCGATAATGCCATCGCCGATAGTTCCCGGCGGCGCTGCGTTGAATGCTTCCGCTTGAACGATTGCGCCTTCGGAGCCGCTTTCGGGTGCGACAAGTGCAAACGGCATTGGCGCAGATTGCCCAACGGGGAAGAGAAATTCTTGGGTTGGACTCGCCGCCAAACGAGGTGGAATCACGCGCTGTACCGCGCCTTCAACAAATGCTTGACGACCATTGCCGATAAACGCCCTTGTGCCGCTTCCAAGCAATCGCAGAAAATTAACGGTCGGTGCAATCACTGTTGCGCCCGTCAATATCAGGCTTTCGGTCAATGCCAAGGGTGCGCCGAGAGACAAGCGCAATCCCGCACGGTTCAGCGACAAGGTACGCAAACGCCCGATAGCCGCAGCAGTGCTTGGTCCGGCGGAATTTGGCGCGGTCATATTGAGCGAGCCGCTTACTCTGCCGCTTCCGTCAATCATCAGTGTTCCGAGTGAATCATCGGCAAAGCGCCCGGTGAGATTTACGTCTGCGGCAAGGCGCAGTGTGGCGGCGCTG
>JAAFHM010000442.1 GCA_013298375.1 Ignavibacteria bacterium
GAAGTTGGTGTACGCAAAACACTTGGCGCAAAACGCGGTCAACTCGCCATACAATTTTGGGGTGAATCGGTGATTTTGACGGCAATCGCTCTTGTTCTTTCGCTTCTGGCAGTAGAGTTGCTTTTACCTTCGTTCAATTCTTTTACGAGCAAGCACTTGTCGCTGTTTAGTGCTGACTCATTCAATCTTGCTCTTTCAGGTTGTGCGCTTGCTGCATTATTGCTCGTGGTAAGCATCTTTGCGGGTTTCTATCCTGCGCTGATGTTGTCGAATTTTAAACCCGTTGAGGCGTTGAAAAGTAAGGCTGCATCAGGTTTACAAGGTCGGGCTGGCAAAGTTTCTTTGCGCTCGGTGTTGGTAGTGTTACAGTTTTCTTTGTCGGTAGCCATGATTGTCGGGACGCTCGTCGTCCAGAACCAGCTTCAATACATCGTTTCCAAGAATGTTGGCTTTGACCGTGAGCAGATGCTTTTGGTTAAACTGCGTGGTAAAGACGATACTGAACAACAAGAAGACCTGAAAAGTAGCTTTAGAGCGGTTTCTGGCGTACAAGGCGTTACGATGTCCAGTGCTATTTTGGGCAAAAGTGATGTCTTGATACAAATGCCGATAGAGTCGAAATATTTATCAAGCGGCGATAATGACCCCAATTTGAAGTGGCTCTGTATTGATGAGCATTTTCTCAAACAATACGGTATTGCAATGAAAGAAGGTCGTAATTTCAATGCTTCTGAGGCTGACAAACAACACGGCTTTTTAATCAATGAAGCACTGGCAAAAAAACTGAAATGGGAAAATGGTACGGCTGTGGGTAAGGAAATCGGCTACAACATTGGTGAAAAGGCGAGCGGTTGGCATATTGAGAAAACAGGACGTGTGCTGGGAGTGGTGAAAGATTTCAACATCGGGACGCTCCGAAGCAACATTGAGCCAGTATTGCTACACTATTATCCGCAATTTATGGGGAATATTAGCATCAAACTCAGTGCAGGTAACCCTGCACAAACGCTCACTTCGTTGGAGCGTGCATGGAAACAATCTGTTCCTAACCGTCCGTTTGAATATACCTTTTTGGATGATGAATTTAATAACGCCTACAAGCGTGAACAGCTTTTACGGTCAGTGGTTGCGGTCTTTGCGGGAATTGCGATTGCTATTTCTTGCTTGGGGTTGCTTGGTTTGGCGGCATTTACTGCCGAACAGCGCACGAAGGAAATTGGTATTCGTAGGGTTTTGGGCGCATCGGTGGCAAGTATAATCGGTCTATTGTCGAAAGATTTTCTGAAGTTGGTCGCTATTGCAATTATTCTAGCAATACCGCTTGCATACTGGGCTTCAAGCAAATGGCTTCAGGATTTTGCGTACAAAATTGAGATAAGTGTGGGAATTTTTATGCTTGCTGGTGGTGTTGCGATTGTGGTAGCATTTTTAAGCGTAGCAGGGCAATCACTTCGCGCTGCACGCGCTAACCCGGTTCAATCCTTGCGGAGCGAGTAAATTCAGCGCTCATTTTGCTGACATCAATGCAGCAAGGGCTTCAACATTCGTTTGTTCGTCAAAAACGGCGCGAATAGGGATGGAGAAGCCTTGCAAAGCAAAAGAATGAATCATACCTTCTTTCGCTTTCAGCACTAACTCGTAGGCATCTTCCTCTTCGATAAGTCGATACTGCTCAATGGTTTCGCTGTCGGGGTCAATAATCCAATACTCTAAAACCCCGTGAGCCGCATAATCCCGAAATTTTATGCCCCTATCAATCTCAACTGTTGATTTAGACAGCACTTCCACGATCCAATTTGGAGCAGGAAATTTCATTTGTTTTGGAGTAAACGATGCTGCTTTTTCAGCATTGAAGTAGCAAATATCAGGCTCGTAGTCGTTTCTGGTCAGAGAAATAAGAATTTTTTCAATGCCGACAAAGCCTTGTTTTGTTATTATAGCAAAGGTGTCAATGAGTTTGTAAAGCCATCCTGAAGCGGTGTTATGCCGTTTCATCACTGGCGAATGAAAAACGATTTCACCATTGATGAACTCCATTTTGGTATTTTCATCGATGACTTCATAGAAATGAAGCCGTTTTGCGCGTTCTTCGGCAAGAGCATTTTGCAGCCGGACAACAAAAAGCGCAGCGTCCGGCATAGCAAGGGCGGTTTGAAGAAATTTAGAATTCATGCGGCTTTGGAGCAAAATTGGGAAATGTGTTGGTGAAAACTACACTATCAGAGCTTTTTCAAGTGTAACTATCGCTTTCAAAAGTTCGTTGAACAATACTACAAATCTACGACATCAAGGACATTCATCAAACCAATTCTTCACACTCATTCCTTCGCTCTATGTTCACAAGTTACCTCAAAATCGCCCTGCGCAATTTGCGGCGCAATAAACTCTATTCCTTCATCAATATCGTCGGCTTCGCTCTAGGAATCGCCTGTTGTCTGGCGATTTTGCTTTGGGTGCAGTACCAATGGAGTTTTAATCGTTTCAATAGCAATATTGACCGCATTCATCGGGTATTGCGAGTGCAAAAAGTCTCCAATGCAGTGAACGTTTACCGGGCAATGCCGGGAGTTTTTTCAGAAGTGGTAAAAGCGGATATTCCTGAAGTGGAAAAAGTAGCCCAAGCACTAGAAGAAACCAACTCTTTTGGGGTTGGCAACAATATCTTTCGAGAAGATGGCGTGTATGGCAATTCCGATATTTTTGGTGTTTTTAGCTTCCCTGTTCTTGCAGGAAATAGTGCAACCATCGTTGACGAACCCAATACTGTTGCGCTTTCTGAGACGTTAGCACGGAAACTTTTTGGTACGACGGATGTGCTTGGAAAAATAGTTCGGCTTGACGCTAAGACCGATAGTAAGGTTTCAGGCGTGTTTCGGGATATTCCGAAAAATTCCTCGTTGCGATTTGAGTACGTCTTGCCGCTTAACCAATACATCAAGGAAAACAAGTGGGCGCAAGGCTGGGGTAATAACGCATTTGTGGCATATTTGCTGCTTCGAGAAGGTGTACAACAGAGCCGTGTCGATACCAAATTAAAGGATTTGCTGCAAAGAAAGGGCGGTATCAACGATGAACAATATTTGTTTTCTCAGCCACTTTCTACATCCTACCTTTACAACAAATACGAAAATGGTGTACAGCAAGGCGGGCGCATAGAAACAGTAAGAATATTCGTTACCATTGCAGCAATGGTACTGATTTTGGCGTGTGTGAACTTTATGAACCTCACAACAGCACGTGGTCTGAGGCGTTCAAAAGAAATTGGTATTCGCAAAACTGTCGGCGCAACGCGCACAAAACTCATCGCGCAAATGCTCGGTGAATCAGCAATGACGGCACTTCTGGCGATTCCGATTGCCGTGCTTTTTGTGGAGTTTTCGCTTCCCATGTTGAAAGAACTTACCGGGGCAACGCTGAGAATCCCGTTTGATGAATGGTGGTTTTGGGCGGGAATGCCGCTTGTGGGCTTGTTCGTGGGAGCATTAGCGGGTGTGTATCCTGCCTTTGCGTTATCGTCGTTCAAAACGGTCAGTGTATTGAAAGGTACGATGAAAACTGGTCCCGGGGCGATTTTACTTCGCCGTGCGTTGGTAGTATTCGAGTTCGTTGTTGCTGTTGCCTTTATCGCAGGAACGCTTGTTATCTATCGGCAAATGGATTTTATCAAAACGAAAAATCTTGGAATTGACCGTGAAAATGTTGTTTCTGTTTCGGTGGATATTCCCACAGAGCGCTTCAATGCTTGGAAGCAAGAACTTCGCTCCAATTCTGCTATTGTGAGCATCGCCGGAACGGGCGGGCAATCCCCTCTGCGGGTCGGCAGCAACACAAGCGGTATGCATTGGAAAGGGCAGCAGACGAATGAGAAAATTATGGTGGGGTTTTTGCAGGGTGATTACACCTTTTTGGAAACAATGGGTGTTCAACTCAAGGAAGGGCGAGGATTTTCGACGGAATTTCCGGCGGATTCGGTGAATTATCTCGTCAATGAAACGTGCGCACAGCAAATGCGGCTTGCTGCGCCAATCGGTGAAACCTTACGTTGGGGCAGTGGAGATGGAGCGCAAGTTGGCACTATCGTTGGTATCGTGAAAGACTTCCATTTTACCTCCATGCACGAAAAAATTGAACCACTGATGATTAGGCTTATTTCAAGACCCGATAGAATCTTGGTTCGTTTTGCAAAAGGTAGAACAGAAGAGGGATTGAATGCACTCAAAAGCACCTTTCCCA
>JAAFHM010000199.1 GCA_013298375.1 Ignavibacteria bacterium
TCAGCGCCAAATTACCAAAAACCACCGCTTGACGCGGGTTGATAGCACGGTACTCCCAACACAACTGCACCAGCGTCGAATACTGCGCTACGCCTTGTTGTTGGGTCAATATCGCTTTGAGCGAATCTATTCGTTTATTTGTCGGCGACTGTGCGCAAGCCTCGACCACTAACCAAATACTGCCGAAAATAATGCCCGCTAAAAGAATCATCATGCGAAGAACTATTCGGTCTTTGTCTATCTGCCATAGCATACAAAGCCGCCACAACCGCCGTGTTGCGTGGTGCATCAATGCTATAAGGGAGAGACTCTGCATAAAAACGGTACTCGTCCGATGAAATCCGCGCCCATCAACCGCGTGGCAACATTGAAGGGCATACTACGGAAAAATATTGTTCTAACACTAATTTATACAATAGACGCGCCAAACGCAACAACAAACCGCGCACCCTCTTCGGAAGATGATTCACACCAAATGACACCGTGCATACTTTCGACCAAACGCTTGGCAATCGAAAGCCCCAATCCCGTTGAGTGTTCGCCTCCGGTGGGTTGCGCCGAAAGGCGGGCAAATTTTTGAAAAAGCCGCGATTTATCGGCTTCCGTGAAACCGGGACCCTCGTCCTGCACAATAGCAATGGCAAGCGGTTGTTCCAGAGAAAATTTTTCCAACAATCTCACATCAAATACGCCGTATTGCTGCAATTCGTTGGCTATTGTTGCCGAATAGGTAATTTGCAGCGTCCGTACAAAAACGTGCTTTTGTGGAAATGAGTATTTAATCGCATTAGACACAAGATTGTCAATAATTTGCAAAAAAAGGCTCTTGTCAGCAAAACAGAGAACCTCCGAGGCATTTGCCTTCAATTCCAGCGAAATCCTCTTTTGCGCTGCGGGGAGGCGATAGGTGTCAACGAGGGATTTTACGCTGGAGACCATATCAAAAACTGCGGCGTTTGGCTTGACAACTCCTTCTTCGAGCGCCTGTACATCCAGAAGATTACGAACAATATCAAACATTCTATCCACCGACTGTTGCATCGTTGACGACATTCGGTGCAAATATGCGGGCTTAAAATCGTCGCCACTCCGTAAAATCTCTAGCATCCCTTTCAATCCCGTCAGAGGGTTTTTGAGGTCGTGCGCAGCAATATTCAAAATCTCATTTTTTTCGGCACTGGCGGCGTTCAGCGCATCATTTTTTTGCTGAAGCAAGGTGCGCTGCTGAATAAGTTCTTGTGCAATCTGCTCCATTTCTAAATTTGCTATACGAAGCGACTGGGCTTGTTCTTCGAGTTTATCGGTTTGTTGACGGATAGCTTCGTTGGCAGCAGATAATTCCTGATTGCGCTGAACCTCTTGCGCCCGCTCCTGCTCCGCAAAGATGCGCTCTTGTTGCGCCCGTGCGACTTCTTGCTGATTGCTGCTGGTACGCAAACTCAGGGCAATTGAGACAATAAATAATTACACTACCGCCCCAACTGCGCCCGTTCTAAGCGCCCACACTTCGTTAATGTCAGTAACAAGACCAATAATATTCGCCGTTACAACTGTCATCGTGCATATCGCCCATGCCGAAGCATAGAGAGCAAGCGAAAGCCTCATAATCCCTGTAAACTCGGACAATACCATTATCGTCAGAGCAACAATCGTCGGGACAACAATCAACGTAAAAAGACTCGCAACCATAAAACTCCCGTAGCCAAAGCACGAAGCCGTTATCAAGCCAAGGACAACCACAATCTCCACACGAAAAATTGTATCAATAATCGGGCGACGATGCCGTGAGTCCAGAAATATTTGGGCATACAATATCGAAAGGAGATTAGAAATAGAGATACTTATTTGTAAAATCCGCCCGTTAAAATTTTCAATATTAAACCACAAATATTCCGTCGGGATACCGTGCAAACTCACAAGCGCAAGCATACTCGCTGCCCCATGCAAAGCAAAGTAACCGTAAATAGCCGTTCGCGTACTAAAAAAGAGCATCACATTCAAGGCAATAATGCACAGAATCGCTCCCCAGACACAACCATAAAAATTACTATCGCGGCGCTCCTGTTCGGTAAATTCGTTATGCGGGAACAACATCAGATGGAAAATCATCGGTAACGAACCCACTGCTCGCACGTAATACGTTTTTTCCTCATATCCCTGTAACCTGAGCGTAAAAACGGGGTGTCGAGTTTTCATCGCACGCTGCTCAATGAAAATACCATTCCCCGACCAATACTCACGGAAATTTCCATGTCCATCGGGTTCGTAGAGCGCAACAGAATCAAGGAGTATTGAGCCAATATCCAGTACACGCTCTATTTGTCCCGGAAGCGTATTTTTGATGTGAACACGAAGCCAGACAGCATCGGTGGTGTAGCCCAAATTGGGATACAGCGATGAAAAGGTTTGAAATTGATTAGCATATCCATCTTGGGTGATTTCTTGGACACCCAATTGATGCGATGCAGTACGAAGAAACCGCACATCCCGACCAATAGCCTGCACCGCCGTCGGCTCAGAAATGAGCGTTATTACCTGCCCGCCTTGTTGCGCCGTTAAGAACATTGGAACAAGAAAAACAAGCAATAATGCTGTTCCGCAAGCATATCGGTAAGCTATACGATATTGGTGAATGAGCATGAAAAATGCCATGCGGAATGTGGTGAAGAGGGAAAATTTGGTAGTAAAAATCATAAAATTTCGGCGACAGGCAAACGCACAATAAACGTCGCTCCTTGCCCATACTCAGACTCGCACCAAACCTGACCGTGCATCATTTCGACTAATTGTTTGACAATAGACAAGCCCAAGCCTGTTGAATCTTCGCCCGCAGTCGGGCGGGCAGAAAGTTTGGTGAATTTGCCAAAAAGCAATGTTTTATCCTGCTCGGTTAATCCTTGTCCTTCATCCTGCACTTCAAGACGAATATATTTGCGGGTTTGTTGTGTTACGCCGGAGTTTTCGAGAGATTCCCGAAAAAGTCGCACAACAACGCTCTTTCCCATTGGGCTGTACTTCACGGCATTGGAAACAAGATTATCAATCACCTGCGCCGTTAATTGTGCATCGGCAAATGCCATAAACTCCGATTCAATAATCTGTTCCAATGACTCAGATTTCGCCGTTGTCGTCAAAATCAACCGAATATTTTTTGCCTTTGCCGCCTCGACATAGTTCTGCACGGCGGTCTCAAGGATGAGCGCAACATTGAAGTTGGCTGCGTGCATCGCTATACTTCCATCTTCAATCGCATTCACATCCAAAAGGCTCTTGACCAGTTGAAACATTCGGTCTGCTGTTTCAGCAACACGATTAGAAACAAGGGCAATTTCCTCCGTCGGCAAATTGGGGGCATCTGTCGCCAAAAACTCTGCTAAACCACGAATACCCGTCAAAGGATTTTTCAAATCATGAGCTGCAATCCGCATAAATTGGGACTTCTCTTCATTCAAATTGACCAGATGTTGATTTTTCTGTTGTAATTCACTATTGATAGTTGCAATTTCCTCCGATTGACGTTCCATCATGCTGCGCTGCTCCAAAATTTCAACATTCTGCGATTGTAACTGCCGATTCACGCTGCGCATTTGCAAATATGACCGCCAAAGCAACAATCCGGCGAGTATCACGACCGCAATCCCGCCAAGAAGCGCATTCCGTGTGGTTTGCTGGAGTTCACTGTCTTTAGTCAACAAGCTAATCTGTGCTGTCTGTTCACGCGACTCCAATTCACGCTGCATCGTGGCAATATGCCGTGCGCTTTCTTGATTGAACAAACTATCCTGATACAGCGCCACCAACGATTGATACCGATATGCTTGTTCAAAGTTCTTCATCGCCGCGTACAAATGCTGATAGCCTTGATACGCATCTTTGATGCGAAAACGCATATTTGCACGGAGCGAGACGGCTAATGAGGAATCCAAATATATTTGCGCTTGGTTAAATTGTTTGAGGTCAGTGTAAAAATAGCCCAGCAAATTGTAGAAACGCGAGTTGGACACGGCATTCTCAGGATTGCGGGCGGCAACAGCCAGTGCATCACGGAAATAGCGCTCTGCCGTGGCATAATCTTGGTTGCGCCGTGCAATATCGCCTAGGTGCGATAGCGCAAAGGTCTGTATCGTGCTGACGTTGTACTGATTTGCCAACGCAAGTGCTTTTTTTGAATATGCTTGTGCAAGATTAAGGTTGCCCATTTGAAGATACGCATAACCAATATTCGACATCGAAGCCGCGTATCTGTCCATTTTCTTCAAGTGGAAAAACATCGGCTCGGCACGCTGATAAAACTGTAACGCATTGCCAAAATCCCCTTGCTCAAAATAACAGATACCGAGACCATTCCAGACATTCGCCAGTCCCAACGAATCATTCAGCCCCTCAAACAACGGCACAGCACGAAGATAATAGCCCGTCGCATCGGCTAATTTCCCTAGACGTTGATAGGCAAAGCCAATATTTCGGCACGCATCGGCAATGCCCTTTTTGTAGTTTGCCTTTTCCGCAGCCACAAGCGCTTGTTTTCCATAGACCATAGCACTATCGGCGAGATAGGCATTGTACGAAAAACTCAGGTTGTTCAAAAGATTGGTAAAGGCAGTGTCCTCTGTTTTTGGGCGCTCCAATGCGCTACGCAGTGAATCAATCCGCGACGGCTGTGCGCCAGCGTACTCAGGGCAAACGCACCAAAGTAGCAAGACAATCCAAGAGCCATACAGCGTGAATTTCATAACAACAATCTCAGCAATACGAACAATAAACCATCAGAATTACTCAGCCTGAACCAGTTCCCGTGCGCTTTCCAGAGCTGCATTCGTAATTTCCTCACCGCTTAATAGCCGTGCTACTTCGTAAATACGCTCTTCTTCGTTCAAAATCACCGCCGAAATACGAGTGCTGGTGCTGGTTTGGCGCTTTTCGACCATGATATGCGTATCGGCAAAAGCGGCAATCTGCGGTTGGTGCGTGATAGCGATAATTTGCGGATGCTTCGAGAGTTCTTTCATCGTTTTGCCGACCTTTTGCGCAATGCGTCCGCTAATCCCCGTGTCAATTTCGTCGAACACCATCATCGGCAGACGGTCAGATTCAGCGAGAGCGGCTTTGAGCGAGAGCATCACGCGGGAAATCTCGCCGCCGGAGGCAATACGCGCCATCGGCTTGAGTTCTTCGCCCGGATTGGCGGCTATCAAAAACTCGACCTTTTCCGCACCATTCGGATACGCAACAACACGCTCTGCATCCAACAGTACAAAAAGCCCATCATTACTCGTTCCGACGGCAACCTCACGTGAAAAATTCACCGCAAAACGAATATGCGGCATACCAAGATTTTGCAGCGTGGCGATAATCGTTTTTTCGATTTTTGCCGCTACTTTTTTGCGGTGTTCCGACAGCGTTTGTGCAGATTTCGCTAAGGAAAGGCGTGTTTGCTCTATTGCTTTGCTGAGGCGCTCTTGAGCGGCTTCGACGTTTTCCGTGAGTTCTGCATCATTTTTCAACTCTTCCCACTTTGCAAAAAGCTCCTCCGCACCGCCATATTTCTTGCGGAGGCGGGAGAGTTGCTGTAATCGGTAGCGAATTTCTTCCAAACGTTCCGGCTGAAATTCAATATTATCGCGGTAGCTTTGGGAAAATTTGGCAATCTCGCCCACAACAGCGATTGCCGACTGACATTCGCTGCGGTATTCGGCAAATTCTTTGTCAATCTGCGCAAGTTCCTCTAAAATATTTTTTGCCGTTGCAAGGCGGTCGCGCACGGAATCTTCATCGTCGTAGAGCAGTGCAGCGAGGCGGTAGGTGAGGTCGTGAAGCTGTTCGGCATTCTCGCGCAGCGCAAGTTCTTGTTCGAGATTCTCTTCTTCGCCTTGCTGCGGATTGACTTGCGTGATTTCTTCTAATTGAAAACGGCGAAATTCCGATTGTTCGCGCAACGCCTGTTCGCGCGAAGCAAGTTCGGAGCGCTCTTGAATCTGGCGTTTGAGCGCAGTAAAATGTTCTTGATATTTTTCCAAACGTGGCAGCACCCCTTCAAAATTATCAATAAAATTCACGTGCGCTTCAGCGCGAAGCAAGGATTGATGCTCGTGTTGCCCGTGGAAATCCACCAACTGCGCCCCGACTTCGCGCATAACGCCGACAGCCACAGGCGAATCATTGATAAACGACCGCGACGTGCCTTTTTCCGAGATTTCGCGGCGCAAAAGCAGACTTTCGCCGTCATGCTCAATTTCGTGTTCTTGCAATAGGGGTTGGATATATTTATTGCCAGCGATAAGGAAATTCCCCTCAATCACAGCTTTGGATGCGCCTTTGCGCACATATTCCGCCGAACCGCGCTCGCCAAAAAGCAGCAAAAGTGCGTCAACAATAATGGATTTGCCGGCACCGGTCTCGCCGGTGATAATATTTAAGCCGCGTCCGAGTTCGAGGTCGAGTTCTTCGATAAGCGTGAAATGACGAATGGTCAAGCGTTGAAGCATTGGTGAGCTATCAAGAGTGGAAGAAGGTTCGCCAAATGAGTTGTTTTGGGTGTAATTATTCAGCTCTCACGATAAATTTCTTCATTCGTCCTTTTGATAAAAACGCAGTACTGGTAAGTTCTCCGAATGGGGAAGAGGAAAAGACGCTTCACTCATTCGCCCCCTTGATAAAGGGGGAACGGGGGATTTATCATAAGCCGCACCGTTACAAGACTATTTTTGAGAACTTAACTGACCTGCCCATGATAAAAGGGAAACGGAGAATTTGCTGCATACAATGGGTGATTTGAAGCGGTGTTCAACCGTTAAATCCCCCGTTCCCCCTTTGTCAAGGGGGCGAATACGACAGCATTTCGTGTACCTAAATAATTGCATTTTAGCAGAAAAAGCCAAGCCGCAAAGTTATGAAAAGTTTGCGTGATTTCCTGCGGTGATTTTTGTGTTTTCGGGGTTTACTGTGCTCGCCTGAGCATTTTCTGTGCCAGCGCATTGGCGGGATTGATGCGCAGTGCCTCTTGAACAGCCTGAAGAGCCTCTTGTGTCTTCTCTTGGCGGGATTTGACAAGAGCAATATTCAGCCACGCAATATCGGCAGCCGCGCCAAACTGCGTTGCGGACTGGTATGCCGCCAGTGCTGTTTCCAAGCGGTTCGCACGGAGTTCGGCGTTGCCGCGCTCAATCGCCTCTTGCGCAGAGCAGAGCGCCAAACGCTGATTCACAATATTGTCGTAAGGATTCAGCGCCACTGCCTTCTGCAAGTAAGGAAGCGCCTCTGCGTAGCGCTGACGACGGGCATAGACCGAACCAATATTCGCTAATGCCAATGATGGCTCACGATTGTAGGACAATGCCTCGCGGTAATGCGCCAGTGCCGAATCGAACAAGACCGAATCGCCTCCCGTTGTGGCGCGGCGGAGGGCTATGTGTCCGCGAAACATCGCCCAATAATGTTTGTACTCACGGTTCTCCGGCTCATGCTCTAATGCCTCCAAATAATATTGCCGTGCGGAATCGCCAAGCGGCGTGTCTTCTTGCGGGGCGTAGCGCTCGAAGTAGAGCGCAAGCGTGTAATAGCCACGTCCGTAGGCAGGAGCAAGCGTTGTGAGCGCAGAGGCGCTTGTATAGACATCCCGCAAATAGGCACGGCGGCGCGTGGAATCGGTCTCGTCCTTCGCCCGCAGCAGCGATTCCAGCGTGAACGAGGCTTGCGCCTTGATACTGCGCGGGGTGTCGTTCACGGCAGCACGAACAATATCGTAGGAACTGCGCCAATCGGGAATACGCTCCAGTGTCCGCCCCACGTAAGCAAGCGCGTTAGCGCCCATAAACACGATAAATGCTTTTTCCCAAAATTCTGCTGAATATTTCAACGCCCCAAAATTCTCGCGGAGAAACGCCACAAACCAGAAAAAGCCTGCCGTTACCGCCAGCGAAAAACCCACCGAGGGCAGAAACATAAAGCGGTCTGCCATTGCCGAACCGGAATATACAACGAGATTTGATGCGATAGACATCGTGGCGGTCATCCAAAGCAAGCCGAGTGCAGGGAGGTTGTCGGTGGGTGCATCGGAGCGGATGTACCACACGCCATGCGCCACCAGCGCAATGATAAGCACAAGCACCAATGCGGGTTGCCAGCCCCAGCCTATCGGCTCAATAACACGATAGCCGTAATCGAAGGACATCGTGCTTGGAGAGAGAAGTTTGAGCAAATATGCGCCCACCACGGTCAGTTTGGTCGGCAAAAGCTGTCCCTGTGCGGCATTGGCGTAAGGATTGTTCATAAGCGACGTAAAATTCACATCATCAGCGCTCCAATCGGCAATACGCAAACTCAGAAGCAGC
>JAAFHM010000261.1 GCA_013298375.1 Ignavibacteria bacterium
GGTTTTGGACAAGAAAAAAGTGATGAATTGCGTTCATCACTTTTTATGCTCGTTGTTTTCTCAAGAAAAACATCAATCTCTTTTTTCAGCAAAAAACTCAAAGGCTTATTTGTTGGAAATAAGCGCAATTCTATTCCCTTCCGTGTCCTGAAACTCAGCAACAAAACCGTTTCCGCCAACCGATGTTTTCGGGTACAATATCTTGCATCCCAATTCTTGCACCCTCTTCAGCGTTGTATCTATGTTTTGAGTGTGAAAGTACACCAAGGTACCGCTTGTGCTGGGTTTGTATATCTCGCCTTTTGCCAATGCCCCGCTCACGCCGCTTCCCGCCTTGTCAATCGGAAACAATGCCATTTCATTTCCATCTATCGTTTCGCGGGTGAAATCGGTATCAAAAACATTGGCATAAGACCGTACAGCCCGCTCCATATCAAGCACGGGGATTTCAAAGTATGCAACGGGATTGGGGCTTCTTTTTATTGCCTTTTGCGCTGGCTGATGAATAGTGCTGTTGCTTTGATGTTTCACCAAAGCATACAAAAGACTAAAAGCAGCGACAATACTCAGTGCGCCGAGAATGGTGAAGCGAAAAGGAATGATGTTCATGGTCTGATGGAGTATAAGGATGTCAATAGAATTTCAGCGAATACCTGCAAGAATACCTGCTTTGGAGCATTTTCGCAAGAAAAAACGACGAATTGCATTCATCCTTTTTCGGCAATGATGAATCCAATTCATCACATTTTACTGTGATGCGATTTTCAAACGATATAGATTTGCAGCGCACTTCAAAGCTATTTCCCCACAAAACACCGCTCTATGAACTTTTACGCATTTCTCCTCCTCATTCACTCCTGGAATCGCTGGTTGGCGGTTCTCGCGCTGTTTGCCACAACTCTTCTCGCATGGCAAGGCTGGCTGGGAAACAAACCCTACACCAAGCGTGATACCATGCTGCGTGGCGCGACTGTCGGGCTGAATCATCTGCAAATAATTTTCGGTTTTGTGCTGTATTTTCAAAGCCCGCTTGTGGAATACCTCCGCTCCGATATGCAGGGCGGTTTGCAAATCCCCGAAGTGGCGTTTTTTGGCGTTGTTCATATTTCAGTTATGGTTATTGCGGCACTCGTGCTGACAGTCGGCGGAGCAGTCGCACGGCGCGGTGCGACAGACGCAAAGAAATTCCGAACGGTTGCGATTTTTTTTACGATTGCGATTGTGCTAATTTTGCTGGCAATGCCGTCGCCTGTTTCGCCCTTTGCCGAGCGACCTTGGATGCGGCTTCAGTTCTAATTTTTTCACAAACTCTTTGAGCAATGCCCTTCCAACTTCAACCCACACTTCAAGGTGAACATATTCACCTCCGACCACTCACCGAACATGATTACGAGCCGCTTCTAGCAGCAGCCTCCGACCCGCTTATTTGGGAACAACACCCTGCGCAGCGCTACAAGCCTGAGGTTTTTAGGGCATTCTTTACTGATTCGATGGCTTCTGGCGGTGCGCTTCTTGCGCTGGATGCCAGCACTGGAGCGGTTATTGGAACGTCTCGGTACAACGGCTACGACGAAGCAAAAAGTGCGATTGAAATTGGATGGTCATTCCTCAAACGCGAGTATTGGGGCGGTCCACACAATCGTGAAATGAAGAAATTGATGATTGACCATGCGTTTCAATTTCTTGAAAATGTCATTTTTGTGGTTGATTCCAAGAACCTCCGTTCACAAAAAGCCGTCGAAAAAATTGGTGGGAAGTTCGTAGAATCACGCCTCCGCGACGACGGGCGCACATCGGTTATTTTTCAGATTACCCGAAATGGTCATATTCTCTGATATTCAGACTTTTCATCTTTATTCATTTTCCCAGCAATATGAACGACTTTTCCCTCAAAACTCAGATTGGACGCTTGCGTCTGGTCGGTTACGCCGAAGGCATTTCCTTTTTGCTCTTACTTTTTATTGCTATGCCGCTAAAATATCTTGCCGGAAAACCAGAAATGGTAAGGTTTGTGGGTATGGCACACGGACTCTTATTTGTCTTGTATATTTTGCAGGTAATTCAAGCAAAAATCGAATATGATTGGAGCATGAAAACAATGGTGCTGGGCATCGCGGCATCGGTACTGCCCTTTGGACCCTTTGTCGCCGATGCAAAACTTTTTCGTATGGAAGCACAATGAACACACAACACACATTTCGCATACAAGGTATGCACTGCGCTGCTTGCGTAGAGCGCGTCCGCACTGCCCTTTCGAGTATTGACGGCATAGAGTCCGTCAGCGTTTCGCAAAATCCGCCCGAATCGCAATTTATCACGGCTTCCACGCCCGATATTGCGATGATCAATGCGATTTTGCTCAAAAAAGCGGGAAAGTATTCTCTCGCAACCGAAACGCCCGCAGAAACCGCTTCGGGACTTGGTTTTGAGCGAATTACCTTTGAACGAATTGCTCCACCAGCAAAAAGCGTACAACCGCCTTCTACCGCGCCATCAACGCCTCAACAAAGCTGGTTTCAGACCTATAAACCACTTGTTATCGTTGTCGGCTTCATTCTTCTGGGAACGGGAATATCTCTTGTCAATGCTGGCAGGTGGAATACAATGCTGGCGATGAATACGTTCATGGGCGGCTTCTTTATCGCGTTTTCATTTTTCAAAATGCTGGATGTCGCTGCATTCGCCAACTCATATTCGATGTATGATGTTGTTGCAAGGCGTTGGCGAGGTTGGGGATATGCCTATCCCTTTGTAGAGCTTGCGCTTGGAATAGCCTATTTCACTCATTTCGCTCCTGTCTGGACAAACGCTATAACGCTTGTCGTGATGAGCGTGAGTATCATCGGCGTTATCCAAAGCCGACTGAATAAACGGCAGATTCAGTGTGCTTGCCTAGGAACGGTCTTTCAATTACCGATGTCGAGCGTAACAATTATCGAAGATGGCGTGATGATAGGAATGTCGGCACTTATGCTTGTTCTTTTGTAAGAATTACTTCGGAATCCTAACAATTACCCTGCAACGCGACAATGCAGCGCCATTAGTTAAGCTCCATTTGCACAAAATGGTAGTTTGGAATCCGAATAATCATTCGTAAAAATTAACAACTTCGCCCTTGAGTTTTTTATACAACATTGCCCGCGCCCTGAAAAGATGCGCCTTGACCGTGCCAAGCGGAATCTCCAGTTTATCGGCGATTTCCTGATAGTCCATATCCTCTTCATGGCGCATATGGATAACAACGCGGTATTTTTCCGGCAATTCGTCAATAGCAGTACGGATGAGTTTGGCACGCTCGCGGCTGTGGAGTTCGAGGTCGGGTGTGGCAGAATCGTCATAAATTTCATATTCAACCGAACCTTCTTTGGTTTCGATAGGCTGGTCGATGGAGAACGTTTTCAAGCGCTTTTTACGGAGAAAATCAATACAATGATTCGAGGCAATTTTGTAAAGCCACGTCGAAAACGCATATTCATTGTTGAAATTGCCAATTGCCTGAAAAGCCTTGATGAATGTCTCCTGCACAAGGTCGTCAATATCGTTTGGATGATTGTTCATCATCCGTCGGATGAGGCTAGTAATAGCGCCACGATACTTTTTCTCCAGTAATTTGAATGCTGTCTGCTCGCCCGCCGAAGCGCGACGAATCAAATCGGCATCCTCGTGACGAGACTGCTGTTGGCGCTCTTCTTTGGTTCGCCCCTTGTATTCTGGCGCAGGGTCTTGTTGTGAAGCCGTTGAAATCATAGTTTGGATGCGATAATGGGAAGTCGCACAATTTACAACGCGCACCTGATTTTCTAAAATTTATTGTATCTCCTGTGGAAAAATTTGTTCCAAACTCTCATTTTTCGCCTTCTCGTCTTGCCAAAATCCGCGTTGCTGGATGATTTCGGCATAAAACCATGCGCTATCTCGAATCGTGCGTTTGCAGTCGTTGGCATAATCTACGTCAACCAAGCCAAAACGTGGCTCAAAACCAAACGACCACTCGAAATTATCCAAATTCGACCAATAAAAATACCCGCGCACATCCATTCCTTTTTCCAATGCTTTATGCACTTGGCGGAGATGCTTGCGAATAAAGATTTTACGCCATTCGTCGTCCTCTGTTGCGATACCATTTTCGGTGACGTACATCGGCAAGCCCAATTTCCGATGCAAACGCTTCAAACACTTGTACAAGCCCTTCGCATAGACCGTCCAGCCTGATTGTGTCAGGCGTTCCGAGCCGGTACGACGAAATGCCCCCAAGTCGGTGTCGAGTGCATTGAGCGCCGTTGCCACAGCGTGTTTGGGCGAGGCAAACATTCGGACGTAATAATTCAATCCAATAAAATCATTGGAATCCTTGATAAAATCGTGCTTTTCAAAGAATCCTGCCGGAAAGTGTATCTTCCCTGTTTTTAATGCTTCCAAAATAATTCCGTTGAAAACCCAGTCTGCAAGCCGCGCGGTGAGTTTATCAATAAAACTTCCTTTTCGCAACGGCGCAAACACAGGCAAATGCACCACCAAACCAACCTGTGATGCGGGATGGAGCGATTTGATAATGTGATAGGCTCGCCCGTGTGCTTTGAGGAGATTGGACAACACGCGGAATGCTGTGCGAATATTCTTCTTTGCAGGCGGGTACTCGCCGATGATGTAGGCAAAAGAAGCGTAAATATTGGGTTCATTGATGGTACACCAAAAATGCACTTTGCGCCCGTATTCATCCGCCAGAAAGCGCACAAAATCAAGGTAATGGCGAATATTTTCCTCTTGTTCAAAGCCGCCCATTTCGGCGAACCACTGCGGAATGGTGAAATGCAACGTCGTCACAAATGGCTCTATACCAAGATTATGCAAAGTGTCCAGCACATTGTGATAATGGCGCACAGCTTCCGGATTGAGTTGTGTGGGCGATTCGGGAAAAAAGCGACTCCACTCAAACGACAATCGATGCGCCTCGTGCTTCATGGCTTTGAGGTCGGCAAAATCTTCCTTGTAGCGGTGGTAATGGTCGGCGGCGAGACCTGATTTATCGCCGTTTTTGATGCGTCCGGGTTCTTGTTCAAATGCCCACCATTGATTGTGAACGTTATTGCCTTCGACTTGGTGCGCCGACGACGACGAGCCAAAAAGGAAATGCTCAGGAAAGCGGAGAAATGGCATAAACACTGCGTTGATGAATAGTTTAGCGGAAAAAGCGTCGCAAGATACGAATTGGCGGGCTTTTCGTCAAATTATGCTTTCGCAACTCCTTGTTCCAAACGCTTTTTTGGGTAAATTGCTATTCAAATTATTCTTCATAAATCTTTTTGAGCAGTATTATGGCATATTCTGTTCCCCTCGAACTCTATCAACAACTTGAGCAGCAAATTGGCAAAGAACTTGCGACACAAGTGGCAAAAACGGTAGAAAACGCCATTGTTCTTGTTGAAGAGCAAGCGAAAACACTTGCAGTTCAAAAAAAAATCGAACTTAAAGACGAATTGACGAAAGAGCTTGTTACCAAAGCAGAATTCCTTGGAGAAATGAAAACTCTTCGTGAAGAAATGAAAACGCTTCGTGCGGAAATAGACCTCAAAGTTGAGCGCCTTGACCGGAAATTTACGGTTATGTTTCTCGTCCTGCTTTTTACAACAATTTTTCTCAACAAAGAAACGCTATCCTTTTTCTTACGTGTTATTGGCATCCTCAAATAACCCACAGACCGCTTACTTCCTCACACTATCTCTATGCGCACGGCATCCAAAGAAGAATTCCTCGCCATGAATCTCTCGCTCATCACGGGCGTACTCATGTTGGGACTAAAATGGTCGGCATATCTGATAACAGGCTCTGCGGCTGCGTTTTCGGATGCATTAGAAACGGTCGTCCATGTCGCGGCGGTGTCGTTTGCCGCATACAGCTTGCGTGTGATTTATCGCCCGCCTGACAGCAATCATCATTTTGGGCATGATAAAATCGCCTATTTTTCCTCCGGCGCAGAAGGCGCATTGGTCATGGGCGCAGGGCTGGTCATCATTTACGAAGCAATCTCGAAATGGATTTCCGGTATTCAGTTGCAGGATGTCGGTAAAGGCTTGGTGTTTTTGATAGCCGCAGCAAGTATCAATGCGGTTCTGGGAGGATATTTAGTACGCAAAGGCACATTGAATCATTCGGTAATTTTAACGGCAAATGGGAAGCACGTTCTGAGCGATGTTTGGACAAGTGTAGGCGCGGTCGGCGGTCTGGGGTTGGCGTGGTGGACGGGTTGGACGTTTTTTGACCCACTTGTTGCGATTATTTTTGCGCTGTATATTTTATGGGAAGGAAGCCAGATTGTCCGCCATGCAACCGATGGGCTGATGGATGCAAGCAATCCTGAATTAGAAGCACTGGCTTCAACGGCACTCAATAGCTTTTGTAACGAGGAAAATCTTACGTTTCACCGTCTTCGCCTCAGAGAGAGCGGCGCACGCATCTATATTGATTTCCATTTGCAGTTTCCTAATGGCATTCCCATTGAAGAAGCACACGCCCAAGCCACTCGCGCCGAACATCTGGTCGCAAAAGCACTACCGCAAACTGCCGATATTACGAGCCATCTTGAGAGCGTTCATGCGCCTGACCATGATGAGATGTGAGTATTCTACGGGTGAGAAACAGGCTCTGACCATTATCGCGGTTATTTCAACTCTGCCGTCAAACGCTTCTGCTTTTCGCCTTTGCGCGGCGGGAAGAAAAACTCACGGGTATTTGTCCGAAAATATGCCCCCAGCAACACCAGCAATTCCGCACCTTGACGCACAGTAATGCTGCGAGAGCGCATAGCGACAAATAGCGCAAGCGAAAAACTCACCAAAAAATTCATTGCACCAATCCCAATTATTCCAAGCACCGTCCAGATAA
>JAAFHM010000308.1 GCA_013298375.1 Ignavibacteria bacterium
AATCGTATCGCCGTCGTCCGCGCTGGCATCCCAAGCCCGCACCACAACTGTTCGGCTGCGCACAATCAGCGTTCCCGAGACCTGCGTCGGGCGACCATCAATCTGCGGAGGCACGGTAATTGCCTCTGCATACCGCGTCTGGTCTTCCGCAAGCGGCGCACAAGCAGCGAGACAAGCGACAAGAAAACAAGAAACAAGGAGGAAATAGTTCATTATTGCTCTCCAAATGTGAGGTAAATGATGAAATATAGCGAGAGCCTCGCTCAAAGCAGCGAGACCCTCGCAAGAAACCGTCCCCGCGAGGCTCTCGTTTCTTAACGAGGGTCTCGCTTCGGAAAACACTACCGCACGGGTGTTTCCACGCGAACCTCCACTGTGCGAGAATAGAAGCGCCCTTCGGGGAGTTCATTCGGATATTTGATGACACTATTGCCCAAGCCCTTTGCCGTGCGCTTTCCGCGTGTAATTGCCGTAGCAATCGCTTCAGCGCGTCCTTGAGAAATGCGTTGGTTGACGGCAGCAGTTCCTGTAATATCGGTGTACCCCCGCACCAGCACGGTGGATTCGTCCTTCACATTGGGGCGCACAAACTCAACCATGATGCGCTCTATGTCGGGCGAAAGCTGCGATTTCTCGAACTCGAAGTTGATGAGGCGGTACTCGTCTATTTCTTTGTCTGCCTCGCGTTTGCGGCGTTTTTCCTGCACGGTGCGCAATTCCACGGGAATCGCCGATTCCGCCTCGCCTTCGCGTCCGGCGGCATCGCTGCCAAAAAGAGAAAATTCTATCGGCTTGCTCACGCGCGGCGCAGAAGCACGTCGGGCGTTCAAATTCCACACATATTCCGGCGGCAACGCCCCATTTTCACGGACTTGGCGCAAAAACTTTTTATCCTGCGTCAAATCAAGCGCCCATTCCGTGACCGTTGCCGGACGACCCCGCCAAAATGCTTGCATCCGAAAAACCACATCGGGCGGATTCGAGAGCCGAAGCGTGTCATAGACCAGCACAGGCTTCAAAATATTCCAATCATCGCTGTGCAACTCCACGCGGCGGTTGTCCTCTTCGCCAAGCGCAGCATCGGTCGCATTGGACGGCTTCTCCGGCAGCCCACGCGATTCCAATTTCAGCCGATTTGCCGCAATTCCCCAGACGTTGCGCAAATACTCAGCAACCGCCTCAGCACGGCGCAAGGCGATTTGCGGCGCATTTTCCTCCGATTCCGGTCCTAAGCCGATTTTGCCTAAACACCCCACAATACGCAGTGTTGATGCGGGATTCCGCTTCATACGCTGCCCCACCACGTTCAGCATGGTGTAGTAAATATCCAGTGTTTCTGCGCCTGTTAGCCGTGCTTCATCGAAGATTTGCGCTTCGGCGGGCTGCAAACGCCGATACCGCGCCGGAATCAAGCCCGAAAATCGGTCAAAAAAGATGTACGTCAAAAGCGGATACATCTGCGCGGAAATAAATTCTTCAGTCACAACCCGCACCAAACCTGACTCTTTGCCTAAACTGTCCACCGCAACAGCATTGACAACCAGGCGCAAATCGTCGCCCGGCGCACCCGTGATGATTTCAAGCGGTGTGCGGAGAATTTTCGGCGGCGGGAGCGTCTTGGGCGCAAATTCTTTAGCAAGCGCTTGGGTAAGAGAGTCGCTCTTCAACGCTGATTCTGCCTTGCTTCCCGCCGAAGCAGCCCGCACACCGGCAGCAAAATAGAGCGAATCCACATTCACCCGTAATGGCGGAATCTCCGGCGGCGGCACGGCATATCGCAGTACCAAACCGCCCTTCAGCGCGTGGATTTGCCACGCCAGACCGCCCACAAGACCCGTCACACCATAATCCGCAATAATCTCTGGCGTAAGAATAACGGTTTTATCGGCATTGAGCGGAATATCCCACCCAAAGCCCGCCACCACAGAGACTTGCAGGGGCAAAAGCTGCGGCAAGGCAGCGCCCGAAGACACGTTCCGCTCTCGAAGACCGCTCAAATATCGCGCCCGCCCCGTTGGTTCAAAGAGTTCTTCACGTTGCGAAAAACCCGTTTGCCAGAGATATGCACCCCGCAAACCCGCATAGAAACTTAACCCAAGGCTATCAAAGGGCTTCCATCCGCCCAAAATTTGAACGCCCGCCGAACGAACACGCGTCGCCAACGTATGCCGAAACACCGCTTGAATCCTTGTTCCGTCAATACTTATCAATGCCGGTTCGTTGGCGATAAATTGTGCGTCCTGCAACGCCGCATCCGCACGGAACGAGAGGAAAAAGCGCTTCGCAAACGGCTCTGTATCTTGCTCCGCAGCAGCATTTGTCGGACGAAAAAGCACCATCGGCACATCCACCACCACACCCGCACTCCCGCCAACGCCTGTTCCCAAGCGGTATTCCGGGCAACACGCCGCCACGCCGGGCAGCGCCACGAATGAGCCGGAGTGCATATTCCACGCACCAGACACAAATCCACCATAACGCATGGTTGCTGGGCTTTGGGCAAAAGCACCTCCTGAAAAAACAAGCGTGATATACAAAATGACACAAAAAATGAGTACTGAGCGAGGGTCTGCCTTCTTCGGCAGGCTCTCGCTTACGAGGGAGCGTATTGCGCCTGTGCAATGCCGGCGCGAGAGCCTCGCTAGGAAGCGAGACCCTCGCGCCTGAGTCGTTACGTTCACTACACTCATCGCACCACCTCTATCCGCTTTGTGGCAATTACTTCTTCACCAAAGCGCACCACCAGCATATATGCGCCTTGCGAGAGATGTTGTGTTGAAATGCGTTCGCGGTGCAGAATGCTTTTTCCGTCATCCTCCGTCCGCAATCCCGTATAAAGACTGCTATACAGGCTTTTTCCCTGAATATCGTACACATTCATTCGCAAAATCCGCATCGGCGCGGGAACTGCGGCAACATCGGATACACGCGCCAGCACCTCGAATGCCTCAGAAGCAGGATTGGGAGCGGTTTGTAGGGTGAGCATAATGGTTGCTCCGGTAATAAGACGAATGGTTGATTGTGTTGAAACCCGCATCAAACGGAACATTCCGCCCAACGCCTGCACATCCGCCATGCCCGCAAGCGGCATTGTTTCAAGGCTATCGAGAAGGATCATCGTGGCAGCAGTATTCCCCAACATCGTACGGAACGTGTAGGAATCAAGCACACGGGGATTTTGCGGCAAAAGATTTGTGAAAAAAGCATCAGAAAGCGGCATTTCCACGCGCACGGTGCGCTCGGCATTGTTAGCGCTGTTCAAGACCGTATCGCCCCAAAGTCGCATATCTTCAGGGCTGAGAAGCCGTGCGTTCATGCGCAACCGTGCGCGAAAGCCCGTTACGCCGGAACGCTGCAAGGCGCTTGGGTTCTGCGTTTCGAGCAGCATCGGCAATCGGAGTAATTCATTTTGTGCGGCTTGGAGCGTGTCTGGCAATCGCAAAAGCGCCTCCGCCGGAAGCCGCACAAAATTGATATCCGCACCAATACTCGCGGAAGCCGTCGCACAGCCATCCTCGCTCAAAAGCCGCACCGAAACCTTGCCAGAGCGCGGCGGAACAACTTTTTGCGCCCGCCCACTTGCAAACGGTACACCGTCCAACGCCCATTCATAGCGGCTTGCAGGAACATTGACCGAAACGGCATTGCCTTCGGTGCGGATGAGCGCTTGTCCGGGGGTGAGCAATACCGCAGTGCGCCGTGCGGCAATAACAGCATCCGATAAACCTCGGCAACCATTCCGCGAAGCCGCAACTGTGTAGGCAGCACCATCGCCCGTCACCCTCAGGAAACGTCCCGTGCCGCCCGACGACGACCCAAGCGCCGTTCCGTTGAAAAACCACTGAATGTCATCAATATCCGCCCCTGCGTCCAGCACGGCGCTTTCATCGGGGCAAAGACTGACGGCATTAGGAACAATGCGGGGTTTGAAGTCTCCACCTTGGCGAATACGAAACGACGCATTTGCTACACAACCGCTCACGGTATCTTCCACCAAGAGCGCATATAAACTGGGTTTTGAGGCGCTCAGGAAGTCGCGGGTTTCGCCGCGCATCGTGCCGTTATCATCTGCCCAACGAAAACGTAAATTTCGCCGCGCCGCTGCGCTCAATTCCTGCCCCGAAGCCGTGCGCAGTGTCGAGCCGATGTAGGCAGTGCCGCCTTCGCAGACAAAATCGTAGGCACCGAGTTCCACACGCAGCGCATTTGCCTCCAGCGCAATCGTGAAGGACGTGCTGCCCGCAACAGCGTTTCCGCACAGGTCTAATGCGGGTTTGCGGATTTCCAAGCGATACTGCCCCGATTGCGACAGGGCTTGCGGTAGCACGAGGCGAAACGTCTGCTCATAATTTTCTCGCGTGAGCGCACAGCGCTCCGACGGAACAACCCGCAAAGCGAGTTCTGAAGCGAGATTCTCTCTACGCAGCACAAACGTCGAATCGGACACCGATTGACAACGCAGCAGCCCCGAAAAATTCACCGTGAGTTCGCGGACAATGCAGGAAATATCGGCTGGGCGAACGCTCTGAAGTCGAGGAACGGGGGCGCTTGTGCGGTCGAAAATTCCGGGAGTGGAAGAAGCGAAATTCAAACGATAGCCCTTGGAGGTCGGCGCAACCTCGTAATTGCTGACCAAAAGCAAATATTCTTCGCCTGCTTTGACGGGGATGCGAGCATTGAAGCGCCCTCCGTTTGCACTGACGCTTTGGCGTGTGGTCTGCCCGTTTGCGCCCGTGTTGCCTGTTTCTTGAGAATAATTGCACGAGCGTTCATCGAACAAGGTCAGGTCGGCACAGGTTTTACCGCCTGTTGCGTCATAGATGGCAAAGTCGTAATCGTCGGTTTCTTGGTCTTGAGGCGTAAGTTCGAGCGTGAACCCCAGAAAGCCATCACGCCCGATGCGAAGCCGATACCATGCGGCATTGCGGACATCACGCAAACAAGAACTTGGCGGTCTGTCTCGCCCGCCCTGATTGATATTGGGCTGCACAAACACGGCATCGCAGATGGTGAGGGCTGTACAAGCATTTTGAGCCAAAAGCTGCGCAGCAGACAACCACAAGACGCACAACACCGCCAACGGTGCAACCCGCCCACAGAGCGAGTTGCACCGCAAGGCACAACGACAAAAAGCACGAAGAACACGCATTGCCAACCTTATTTGATGATTTGCACGGGCTTGATTACGGTTGCGCCGCCAGCGCGAATGCGGAGGAGGTACGCGCCGCTTGGCAGCGATTCCACCAGTGCAGAATAGGAGTGCGTTCCAGCACTTCTGAAGCCCAGAGGCAGCTCCATCACCTGCTGTCCGAGCAGATTCACGATTTCCGCTTGCACGTGGGCGGCTTCGGGCAGCGCAAACTGCACGGTCAGTAGCGATGAAGCAGGGTTCGGGAATACTGCCACGCCAAAAGCGTCATTATTGCTGATGGTGCGGACGCTTGTTGCCAAGCGCAGGGTGCGAATAACGTCGGTGCGATTGTCTTTGTTGGTGTCCAAAAGCTGCACGACACCACTTTGTGCGATATTGTCCCAGTTTTCAATCACAAACGTATGCGCTTCATTGGGATTCAGCGCAAGGCGCTCAAAGGTCTGCCCCACGCCCCGCGAGAAAGAAATATCATAATTTTTCGCCACGGAAGCCGCTCCACTACTGGATTCCACCAAGACCGATTGCCCGTCGTTGATGAGATTTGCGGTGAGCGAATCGCCCGCCGTAATGCCGCGAAGCGTGATGCGGACAAAATTTTCCCAATCCGCTTTGGTAGCGTCCAATTTTGCCATCGTGAGCGTGGCTTCGGGAACAACGGAATTGGAGGTAAAGCGCACAACTTCGTTGGGAACATCAATGTTCATGCCCTGTCCGCGCACATCGTTTGCCGTCCAATCCACTCGCGCCGAAAAGCGGTCGCCGCTATTGAAAGCGAGGCTGTTTGGGGCGTTTGCTT
>JAAFHM010000245.1 GCA_013298375.1 Ignavibacteria bacterium
TTTGCCGTTTGCGCGGGTTTTGCTCCACCGTCCGCAAACATTCTGCGAACATCCTTGACGCTTTGATTGATGCCCTCACGGGCATCGCATTTCAACTTGCTGTTCCATAGACCTGACCAGTTACTAGCAAAGATGTCAACCTAAATGAATTACAGCAAAAAATTTATCCGGGTAATCCCTTGTGCTATGTATCTTCTGTTTCTTTTGGAAGGCTGATTATTGCTAAGTTTACATCAAAATCCAGTATCGAAGATTTACAGATAGCAGCTAAGGCATCGCTTGGTAAATCTTCTACGTTTAATGCATCGGGAAGCTATCAGGCAAATAAAGTATTACAAAATTCTTCATGTGAAATATTAGTCATCGGTGGCTCTGCCCAAAACTCGGCAAAGGCATTTTTATCCATGGATAACTGCAAATGGTGAATGGAGAAAAGTGATTATTGGTTCCAATGATTGCGCAGCAGTGTGTTCATACAATATAACTCCGGTTGAGTAGTCACCAGCGGCTTCATAAATTGAAAAGAAGTAATACCAATTTAAATTACTAAAAATGTTGAGAATTGCAGTTGTTACCCACATTCGAGGTCGACGACAACTTGATTTCGATGCTTTTTAATGCGCAATATTTACCCTTGTTGAGTATGTACAGACTTTGCGGTATTTTCTACGACGATAGACTCGTTCAAGACCATTCATGAAGAGTACAAAGACGAGCTTTCAACTCTCTTAACGCTGAATTTTCAGAGTTTTGAAAAATGTAGTTTTTAACCTTTTTAGTATCGCACAACTCCCTACGACGTGCGCTCCTTAAACACCATATCTACACAAACAACCGCCGCCAAAATCATCATCCGAAGCGGGTTCTCCGCGCCGAGAGCGGGATTCATGCCGAGAACGTAATTATCGGCAGTAGTGAAGAGTTCCTTTGCCAAGCCCGCCCAAACTTTACCAATACGGGCGACTTCTTCTTCGCCGCCGCTTGTCATTTGGAAAAAGGTAAAATCCCACGCTAAAAAGCTGCCACGCAGCATCAGTACAATATTTCCGGCATTATCCAGCACTTCGATTTTCTTGCGTGGAAACGAGAAACGCTCTTGGAATGTGCCAACGGGCATATCATGTTCATCAAAGACTTCCACCCGCGAAAAAAGAAACGAAATTCCCCGCGAAACCCGAATAACTCTGCGTCCTGCGGCATCGCGTACCGTTGCATCGAAGGGAGTGAAGGTCTTAAAATCGGTGAAGCGAAGCAGTTTGGTGAATAATCCCAAGTCCTCTTCGGTGCTTTGCATCAGCAATTCGCCCGTTTCAGGGTGAAAGAAGTCGTAGCTATTTGCTGCTTTGAAAATTCCAACTTTCTCACGGACGGCAAAGGCATTGTTATTGGCAAGAATAGGGTGCATAAAAAACAGTGTTAAGTTTTGAGTGATGAGTGTTAAGTAAAAAAAATGTGCAGAGAGCATCAATACTGGTGTTCAGGCATGGGGCGTAACCCAGACTTCACCATCGTCGAAAACTTCTTTTTTCCAAATCGGAACACGCTCTTTGAGCGTATCAATCACGAACTGACACGCCGCAAAAGCATCGGCGCGGTGGGGGGTGGAGACCGCTACGACAACAGCAATACCGCCTGTTTCAATCGTTCCCAAGCGGTGATGTGCTGCGATTGCGTGAGCGTTCCAGCGCTGTTGTGCTTCTTCGCAGATGGAGCGTAGTTCTTTGAGCGCCATTGGCTCGTAAGCCTCGTATTCAAGCCGATGGACGGTTTTCCCTTTTGTTTGATTGCGGACAGTGCCGATAAACACGTCAATCGCGCCAGAGCGCTCATCTTGGACAGAAGCAATGATGGCGCTTGTATCCAAAGGAATTTCACTGAGTTGTACAGCAATCATTGAGGTCTAGGGAAGTGGAAAATATTCAATGATATTTCCTGTAAATGAACGTACAAGAATATTACACGTAAACCTTTTGCCCGACAGCAAGCGTACCTGTTTGAAGAACCGTACCGTACACACCAGCGTAATTGCTATTGAGTTGTACGATGGTTTTCATTATTGAGGCTTCTACTTGAGCAGTTTCGGGGTCTAAATTGACCATCATGCACCGCTCATCTTTCATAATGACGTTCATTTTTGCACCATGTTCGCCAAAGGAAATACTTTTTCCTACCCACGAATCTTCCGCAAATGGCGTATTATCAGGCGTTTCGATGACAATATTGGGGCGAAACCGTCGTATATCAATATCGTGTTTGATAGCGTTCATTGTCGCAAGGCTAATCAAAGAAAGAGGGGACTCGTCAAAAACACCGTGTTTGAGGTGCATTAACTCTACGTCTGCTTTGAAACGGCGAGAAATATCGCTGCGCAACTCTTCGCTATACAGTTCCACTGTTTTGCCTTCTGGTGTTCTGACGTGGGTAGGTTGCGTGTATGCGCCGCTTGCTGCCAGTTCATTTGGGGTGTGTGGCTTAAAAAGGATAAGTTCGGGGAGTTTACTCGCCGTTAGCCATGGAAAACCGTTTGTCTCTCCAATACGGCGGAAAGCAAGCCGCCTGTCGCCCACAAGCCCGTGCCAATGTAATTCGCAAGATTCAATAGCCTCCCCAGCCATTGATTTTACGGGATAGCGATATAATGCCGTGATAGTTCCAACTTCTCTCAGCATATTTCTATTGAATAATGTGACAAAAAGAGTTTGTATTGAAATGCCGCCAGACTTTAATTTTTTTCGACTAACCTCCACTTACTGGTGGGATGATAGCAAGTTCATCGCCGTTCTTGAGCATTGTGCTTTGTTCGGCGTATTCTGTATTGAGGGCAACGAGAAACGAGGGAAGCTGGGCAAACGTGGGGTGTTGCGCCCTAACGTGTGCTAATGCGCCCTCAATAGTCGTGCCGTCCGAAAGGTCGAGTGTGAGCGCGTTTGCGCCGACGAGTTCGCGTCCGAGTGCGAAGAATTTTATGGTAATGGTCATAAATGGTAAACGAAAAACCCGCTCAGAGGCGGGCTGCGCTGATTATTCTGATTGGTGACTTCTTATGTAACGACGTGGTTCAAAAATACGACAACCCTGTGCAATAAACCAATACTGAGAATTATTTCACCTCTTGAAGTCAAGGGTTTATTCTGGAGAGCAATGAAGCGCGGAAAGATTGTTCTTGTACAGAGTTGAAAGCCTTATATCGCGGCAATAAGCTCTATCTCAAGCATCCAATCGCTATCACCCAAAGCGCGAACCTCAACGAATGTACTGGCGGGGGCAGAGTTTCCATAAAAACGTTTTCTCACGGCAACCACCTCCTCAGCAAGACTCATATCCGTTACAAAGATGGTTGCTTTTATTGCCCTCGTAAAATCTGTACCGTGCGCTTGTAGTATAGCGCTGAGGTTGCGGAATACCTGCTCCGCTTGTGTCGTCATATTGCCTTTGCCGACTGTTTTTCCATCAAGGTCGCGGGGGACTTGCCCTGAAATAAAGAGTAAATTTGCGGGCATATTCACAAGAACGGCTTGAGAAAATTGACCATCTGGCTGTGCTACACTTGCTGGATTGCTCAATACAACGGACATAATTTGAAAGTATCTTTTGTGAGAAATATGGGAAACTGCTTTGCTAAACCTCGGCAACGCGAGTATTTTACGCCATCAACGCCGCAATCGCCGCCGTTGCCACAATATCCTCCGCCTTACAACCACGCGAAAGATCTAAATACGGCTTTGCCAGACCTTGCACGACAGGACCAACCGCCTGTGCGCCGCCCAAGCGCTCGGTGATTTTGTACCCGATATTCCCAGCGTTCAAATCGGGGAAAATATAGACGTTTGCTTGTCCAGCAACGGGTGAACCGGGAGCTTTGCGCTCGCCGATGCTTGGCACGAATGCTGCGTCAAATTGGAGTTCGCCGTCCACTGAAAGGCTTGGGTTTTTGCTTTGCACCATTGCCAGCGCTTCGCGGACTTTGGCTACGGACTCGTGTTCGGCGCTGCCTTTGGTGGAGAACGAGAGCATCGCCACACGCGGCGTTTCGCCTGTAAGCCGCTCAAAGTTTGTTGCCGTCGCAAGAGCTATATCCGCAAGTTGTGGTGCGGTTGGCGCGGGGACAACAGCGCAATCACCAAAAGCGAAAAGTTTATCAGGAAAAACCATAATGAAAAAACTGCTCACCGTTGCAATGCCTGGCGCTGTGCCGATGGTCTGGATAGCCGCCCGCAACACGTCTCCGGTGGACGAAATAGAGCCACCCACTATCGCATCGGCATAACCGTCCCGGACGTGCATACCGGCGAAATAGAGTGGGTTTCTGAGGGTGAGTATTGCTTCTTCGGGTTTGAGACCTTTTGCCCTACGCAATTCGTAGAATTTATCGGCGTAAACAATCCTTCTATCATGTTTTGTGGGGTCAAGTATTTCGATGTTTTCCAATGAGAGATTCAGCGATTGCGCCAATGTTTCAATATCAGCGCGTATGCCGACAAGCGCAGGCTTCACAATCGCCTTATCTGCAAGTATTCGTGCGGCATGGAGTGAGCGCTCATCGGTAGCATCGGGGAAAAGGACGGTGCGTTTGAGCGCAGCAGCTTTGGTAAATACGGTTTCAAGGAAGGACATAGTAGCTTGTAATAGATGGGTTTAGCGAAAGGATAAATTGCGTTGTGTTAGCGCGGCGTGATGTTCAACGTGGTAGGCGGTGAAATACATCATTTCGCGGAGGGTAATTTTGCCAAGCAGAGGATGGGGCAGAATGTAGCGGTCTAAATCTTCCTCCGAATAGCCCTCAAGCGCTTTACAGAGTTTTTCTACGGACTGAAGCAGCCGAGAACGCACCATTTCACGCTCATTGTAGTCAACAGATGGCGGCACGAAGCGCCCCGACGCTCTGCCGCCGTCAGCAAGTTTTGCATGATATTTGGCGACAAGCGCGTCGTAATCGCGGGACGGGCGATTTGCCGTGCCAAATGCTATTTTGAGGACGAATTTTGGTAGCCAGAAGGGTAGAACGAGAGCATTGACGGCGCGGTAGATGTGTTCGAGTTGCTGTCCGGCAGTCCATTTGCCGTTGGGGGCGAAAAGGAAGTTGGATTCCGAGAGATTCAGTATATCATCAGCAAATTTGATATGGCGCTCACGGAGGGTTTGTATGATAGCTTGTCTCGTCATGAATGCTATGTTTTACAGGTGGTTTGGTATCACAATGATTTTTTTCAGTTTCGCGTTTGCTGCTTCTGCACCAAGTGTCCGCCCATCCTCTGTCAGCAGAGGCAAGTTGGTGTTTCTGGCTAAAAGTAACAAGCCGATATCAACAATCCCGATTCTTGCGGTAATATCGTTGAACTGCTCTTCAATAGTGATGTCAAGGATGGTGATCAAGGTCTCGTCCAGACGCTTTGCCGTTAATATCCGCAACGTATGGCGGAGAAAATCTTCCCGCAGCATCTCATTGCCCCGAAAGCCTCTGGTGATATGGCTGTTTAATTCGCCAATCACGTGAGATGTCGTGATAATCTCATGGATTCTCTCAAAAAGGTCTTTGTACTCTTGTTGCCGCCTTGGATTATTCCGAAAACTTGTTTTACCGATAAACGCAAAGATTTCGTCTTCTTGTGAGCGTTCAAATGCTTGTGACTTTCTCTCCAAAAATGACAAACCCAGAAAAACCATAAGCGTACTCGTATCAACAATGCTTCGGTGAACATTGAGATTCAAGAGTAGTGAGGAAGTATGGGCTTTAGGAGGCATAATCCACAAAAGGAACGTCGTGCTGATGGGAAAGCACTCTGCGAATATCCTTGAGGCGCTCTAACAGTTGCTTGACTACTGCCAACAACGATTCCCCCGCTTCAAGCGTTTGCTTCTCAAGTGCTTGAATACTGCCTTCCGACAAGATTGGGAGAAAATCATCGCGATAGCATTCCCAAAATCTGTAATCAATCCGCATTGGCGATGCTTTTTGCAGATGATTGACGAGGTTCTCTGCCAGTAATCGGCAAATATCCTCGTCCGAACTACGCATGAAATGATGAATACTTTCTTGCTGCACCGTTGATAGTGAACCTTGCACACCATTCTCCCGAATTTTCTGTACCTTTTTTCGTAATTCAGGCGCTGCCAGAAGAGTATTGAACAGAATTTTACACTTGTCGCGGAGATACACTCGTGCCTCTTCGTGTTGATCGGAAAGAAGTTTGATGTCGGGATAAAACTCAACAATATGGTAGAAGTTCGGTAAATATTTCCGTGGGATCCACTGCTCAAGCGGTCTCAGCGCTAAACTCTGTTCATCTTCATCAAATAACCAATTATGGCGCTGCAAGTTGCTTTCTTGGACTTCTAACATATTGATAAGCAGATTTATCACTGTTCTAAACCATGCGCGAACGATATTCGCACCAATCTTTGTTTCTTGAATCGTAGCCATAATCACGAGAAGTTTAGTGAAGTTGCTTATACTTTTTCATCAAATCCAGCACCGTATCCAGCAGCATAGAAATTTTCGGCTTGGTCAACTGAGCATCCGCGCCGACTGCCTCGCCTTTGTGGTGCAAATCGTCCGAAACCAAGGAGGAGAAAATAATCACGGGAATACCCGCCAATACAGGATGGGAGCGGATGTTTTTCGTGAGTGCGTGTCCGTCCAACTGCGGCATTTCGATGTCGGTGATGACCAAATTAACCATTTTTTTGATGTCCTCGCCCGCACTGGCGCGTTCAGCAAAACCAGACAGCATTTCCCACGCCTGAAGCCCATCGTTGCAAGAAATAACGTTGTAGGAAGCCACGCGGAGGCGGTCAAGAATCATTTTGCGAATAGTAGGCGAATCCTCTGCCATCAAAATCGTATAGTTTGTGCCGTCCAAGTGATGAATGTCCTCGACCTGCTCCAAACCAAGTTTGGGGTTGATTTCGGCAATAATTTTCTCCACGTCCACCATGAGGATATTTTTGTCCTCGCTTTTGATAATACCGATGATGGAAGTATTATCCGCACCAAAATCCGTCAGGGCATCGGGCGCTTCGACCTGTTTCCAGGAAAAACGATAAATACGGCGCACATCGTTCACCACAAAACCCAAGCGCATATTGTTAAATTCCGCCACAATGAGTTTGCGTTCCGGCGTGATATTATCGAACTGGTAGAGCCAGTTGGCGAGGTCAATCACGGGAACAATGTAGCCG
>JAAFHM010000027.1 GCA_013298375.1 Ignavibacteria bacterium
TATCGGTGCGACTTGTGGATGTTTTGGGGCATGATGTTTATTTGCTGAGAGACGCTCCCGCTCAAGTACAAATCTCGATAGAGCATCTTTCGCAAGGCGCATATTTCCTTGTTGTTTCGCGGAACGGCTCGGTGATAGCGACGCAGAAGATTCTCAAACACTAACGTTTTTGGCTCAGGGCATTATGGCATTTTCCCAGTTCAAATCGCTTGGCGACGTGGCAAAACTCTTCTCTTTTCGTCTGGAAAAAGATGATTTTGTTGTGGTGAAGCCGTTTGTCCCGGCGAAACTTGTTGTTGAAAATATCCATCTGGTTTTGAAAACAGACCTACACCGCAGTTCGGAAGCGGCACGCTGCGAAACCCTGATATTTCCTATCTTGCAGGAGGTTTGGCGGCATTACGCAGATGTGCTGAAACTGTGGAACCATGCGCCTCTCGAAGCAGATACTATTCTCAGTGGCGTTCCCGATTATCTTGTGGCAAAAAAATCGACATTTGGTCCGATGACGATGGGAACGCCGATTCTGGTTGCGATAGAAGCCAAGCAGGATGATTTTGTCGTGGGTTGGGGGCAGTGCGCCGCAGGAATGCTGGCTGCGCAAAAACTGAATGCCTCTAACACAGCCGTTTTTGGTATCGTCAGCAATGGCGAAATATGGGAATTTGGCAAACTCGAAGGCGCTATTTTGACGCAGCATCTTTTTCCTTTTAGCATCGCTGATTTTGACAAACTCTGCGGCGCATTGGCGTTTGTGATGGAAGAATGCAAAAAACAGGTAGAACAAATGAACAGCACGGAGGGCGCGTAAAATGGCATTTTCACAGTTCAAATCGCTGGGCGAAGCCGCAAAACGCTTGCGCTTTCTTGCCAAAAATGCTACGTTTATGAGCGCTGCGGTGAGTGTTGAAGCGCCTGCTGCACTACGAGAGCGACTTGCTATTATTCTGGAAGAAGGTTTGCACCGTATATCCGAAGCAGCGCGGTGCGAAATGCTTATTGCGCCTCTGCTCTGTGAAGTATGGCTGCATTATCGGTCAATTCTCAAGCTCTGGAGCCATGCTCCGCTTGAGTATGATGCGGAACTCGTTGGTACGCCTGACTATCTGATTGCAAAACAATCCGAGTTCGGTTTTGCTGTCATCGGTTCGCCGATACTCGTTGCGGTCGAAGCAAAGCAGGATAATTTCGAGTACGGCTGGGGGCAGTGTGCCGCCGAAATGGTTGCCATTCAAAAACTTAATGGTGATAGTGCTTCTGCGGTCTTTGGTATTGTTACCAATGGCGAAACGTGGCAATTCGGTAAACTCCAAGGTACTACTCTTACGCAAGAAACGGCATATTACGGCATGAGCGATATTGACAGGCTTTTTGGCGCACTGACCTTTGTGATGGAAGAATGCTATAAGCAAGTAATCCAGACGCAAGCATTGGAGGTGGTTTGATGGCATTTGCACAGTTTAAGACACTTGCAGAGGTGCTTTCGACCTTTGAAATTTCGTATAATGAGCAGCATCTTTACTCTCACTCTACCGCGTCGGCGGTGGCTGGTGTAAGCCAAGCATTTGCAGAGCAGATAGAATTCGCCTTGAGCGAGGGCATTTACAAAACCTCAGAATATGCACGGTGCGAAAGTTTGATTTTTCCTATCCTTCAGGAAGCGTGGAAATCTCATCGAGACAATCTTCGGCTTTGGAGCCACGTTCCGATTGCCGCAGAAGAGCCGCTCGTCGGCACTCCAGACTACCTCATCGCCCAAGCCTCGCCTTTAGGCAAAGTTGTTCTTGGCAAGCCTATTTTGGCGGCTGTCGAGGCAAAGCGCGAGAATTTTGATGAAGGCTGGGCGCAATGCACGGCAGAAATGCTGGCAATTCAGCACATCAACAAAGATTCTATGCGTGTTTGGGGCGTTGTGACCAACGGCGAATTATGGCAATTCGGCGCATTAGATGGGCGACTTCTCAGACAGGAAGCCACGTTCTATACCGTCCGCAATCTTGATGAACTTTTTAGTGTCTTGTCGTTTATCATGGCAGAATGCGCAAGGCAAATTACCGTTCCCTAAATCATCGTTTTTATCATTATGCAAGAAATCGTTCTTGGCAATCGAAAACTGAATCGCGGCGAGCAGCTTGCTGTTGCTATTGGTGGCGCGGCGCTGGTTCTGTATGTTACGCGGTTCGATATTTCCACACTCTGGCTTGTTGGCGTTGGTGTCTATCTCACTGTCGTTTTGCTGTTGCTTTTACGCGGGCAGCGTTTTGTGATATTGAATGAAGAAGGAATTGATTATAAGTCCAGTGTTTTCGGGCAGTCCAAGTGGTATGCGTGGGCGAATGTTGTGAAGGTCATTGCTAATTCGACAGGCGTAACACTACACCTCAAAGATGGCTCTACGACTGAGTTTCTCGTTGAAAAATCGAAATGGTTTAATTTTCGCAAATTTCGCACCAGTGTTGAACGCTTTGCACGTCTGCACAACATTCACATTTTTATCCAAGTCGTCGAAATGGCTGGTGATCCGCCTGATTTGAAGCGCCTTTCTGAGTAAGATTGATCATCACACAACACTTGAATTTACGACAGACAAAAGCAACAATTCACAACACTCTTCATCATTTTTTCATAGTGCTATGCGCTGGTTCACCAATTTAAGTTTGCGCCAAAAACTCACAAGTGTCTTTGTGTTGGCTGCACTCCTGACCGCCGGCATGAGTTATAGTGGCTTTGTCACCACAGCCCGCATCGTTGATCGCACCACCACCACATACAACAAAGATATTATCCCACTGGAATACCTCAACGATATTTCGCTGGCGTTTTTGTCTATTCGTGTGGACTTGCGTGATGCCGTATTTGCGGCAACACACGGCGACCAAGTGCAGATGAAGCGTTTCCATGAACGCGCTATGAAATACCTTACCAAGGTGGAAGAACGCAGTGCGCTTTATGAACAAGCCTTGCGTACGGACGAGGGGCGACGACTATTTGCCGAGTACCACAAATCTATGGACGTTTTCAAGCGGGTTGGGGTAAAAGTACAAACCGAAACCCAAAATGCAAACTATGAAGCCGCGATTCATGCGATATTAACCGAGTGTATTCCGGCTGCGGAGCAGGTAAAAAGAAATATCGAACTCCTGATGGAGCAGAAGCAGCGCGTGGCAAAGCAAACAAATGAGGAAAATTTGCAATTATTAGCAGAAAATCGCTTGATGCAATACATTGTGATTGCGATTGGTTTTGTCACAATCATTGTGCTTGGCTTCTGGCTTTCGGGCAAAATTGGTCATGCTGTTGATGCAACCGCTACTTCCAGCACGATGATTTCCTCTAGTGTTCAACAGCTTTCGACGGGAATGCGAATGCAATCCACGCAGGTTTCGGATATTGCCTCCTCGATGGAGGAAATGACGGCAACGATTGAGGAAAATACGCGCCAGACCGCTCTTGCCGCGACCGAAGCGGAACGAACAAGTATTGAAGTGCGTCGCGGCGGACTTATCATGCAGCAGGCGATCAAGGGCATGACAAGTATTTCCGATTCCGTCATTCGTTCTTCCGACACGATGGTATCGCTTGTGCGGAGCAGTGAAGAAATTGAGCAGATTATCCAGGTTATTGGCGAAATTGCCGACCAAACAAACCTTCTCGCGCTTAATGCTGCTATTGAAGCAGCCCGCGCTGGCGACCAAGGACGCGGTTTTGCGGTTGTTGCCGATGAAGTGCGCAAACTCGCCGAACGGACACGCAAGGCGACCAAAGAAATCGCCACAATGATTCAGCAAATGCAGACCAAAACCGGCGAAGTGATGGAAGTAATGAATGAAGGCAGAGCAGAAGCGCAGCACGGCAGAGACCTTGCACAAGAAGCTGCCGCAGCGCTTGACCAAGTTTTGGGGCGTGTGCAAAATGTTTCCGATGCACTCTCAAGACTTGCTGCTGCCAGTGAAGAGCAGTCCAAAGCCAGCAGCGAGATTGCTCGCAGCGTAACGGTTATCTCCGAAATCATTGACCAATCCTCGCACGGCGTTGATCAGATTGCTGTTTCGGTGAACGATCTTCATTCGCTTGCGCTTTCCTTGCGGTCACTTATTTCACGAAGCACCGAATCGCTTGTGCCGGAGGTGCAGTACGCCATGAATGGTTTGAATGACCGCCTTGCTATTGCGCAGCACACTCCGCGATATACCAATATGCGACGTGGCAACAATGGAATTTCTCTGGATTTAGAGCGCAAACGGTAGTACCGCTTGGAAACTATTCCTTACGACAACATTTTTACATCTTTCTCAACATTTTTTAGGATTCTTGACAAATGCTCACTATCACCAATCTGCAAGCCTCCGTCGAAGGCAAAGAGATTTTGAAAGGTATTAACCTTACCATTGGCAAAGGCGAAATTCATGCGATTATGGGACCAAACGGCTCAGGAAAAAGTACGCTTGCCTCGGTACTTGCCGGACGCGAAGATTACGAAATTACGGGCGGTTCGGTGGATTTCGACGGCAAAGACCTTCTCGAAATGTCACCCGAAGAACGCGCCCGCGAAGGTGTCTTCTTAGCGTTCCAATATCCCGTCGAAATTCCAGGCGTGAGCAACACCAATTTTCTCAAAGCTGCCGTCAATGAAGTCCGCAAACATCGTGGTTTAGAGCCGATGGAGCCAAAAGCATTTTTGAAAATGATGCGCGAAAAAATGGCGCTTGTCGAAATGGATCAAGCGATGGTCAGCCGTTCAGTCAACGAGGGCTTTTCCGGCGGCGAGAAAAAGCGTAATGAAATTTTCCAACTGGCAATGCTTGAACCCAAACTTTCTATCTTGGACGAGACTGATTCGGGCTTGGATATTGACGCGCTCAAAATCGTTTCCAATGGTGTGAATAAACTCCGTTCCAAAGAGACTTCCACGATTGTTATTACGCACTACCAGCGTTTGCTAGATTACATCGTTCCTGATTTTGTTCACGTCCTCTACAAAGGTCGTATTGTCAAGTCCGGCGGCAAAGAACTGGCGCTGGAACTGGAAGCAAAAGGCTACGATTGGGTGAAAGAATTAGCACTGGAAGAGGTAGTCTAGGTTTTAGGTTATGGGTTTTAGGTTATAGGTTTGAAGCGGAGTAAAAGTAAAATTTTATGCGAAATTTCAAAGAATTACTTGTTTGGCAAAAAGCGCATAATTTTGTATTAGCCTTGTATAAACTTACATATCACTTTCCCAGAGAAGAATTGTATGGTTTAACAAGCCAGATACGGCGGGCTGCGATGTCAGTACCGACAAACATCGCCGAAGGTTGCGGCAGAGACAGTAATGTCGAATTCCAACGCTTTTTAGCGATAGCACTGGGTTCGGCTTCGGAGGTAGAATATCAGTTATTGCTGGCAAAAGACTTAGGATTTATTGTGGCTGCTGATTATGACCGACTGTATTCCATGCTCGGAGAAGTACAACGAATGTTAAGCGCTTTATTTCAAAAAGTTAAAGAGCAAAATGCTGCAAAAATGCCCAAACCATAACCTGACTCATTTACGATCATTATTTTTGCTGTAAACCCACAACCTGAAACATGATAACTTCATCGCTTGCAACCACGTTTAAACAAATAGCTTTTCTCAAAACCTAGAATCCATAACCTAGAACCTATAACCCATAACCTAGAACCTAAACAATGGTAGAATTTCAATCTAAATTAGAACAAGAGTTTTCGCTCGTAGAGAGATCTCTAAACGGACAGGCAAAATCGCCGATTCATGCTATTCGCAAACAAGCAATGGCGCGATTTGCAGAACTTGGCTTCCCGACTATTCGCCATGAAGAATGGAAATATACGAATCTCATGCCTATTGTGAAGCAGGATTACGCTTTAACTCTGCAAGCCGCATCCAGTCTCACAAAAGCGGATATTGAGCCGTTTTTGATACCCGATGTGGAAGCAAACGTATTGGTCTTTGTTAATGGCTCGTATTCTGCTGCGCTTTCTACGATTATTTCCGACAAAGGCGTAGAAGTGATGCCGCTTGCAGAGGCGTTTACTAAGAAAACGGCTGTCGTGGAAAAGCATTTTGCACAGTACGCTGCTTGGCAGAATGACGCGATGTTGGCACTGAATACCGCATTTTCGCTGAATGGTGCGTATATTGAAGTCGCCAATAGTGCCGTCATTGAAGAGCCGTTTCATCTTCTCTTTGTCAATGATTCCCGCCAGCAAAGCACCTTTGCACCTGCACGAAACCTCATTGTGCTGGGAGTAAATGCAGAAGCGACAATCGTGGAAAGCGCACACACACTTGTTTCTGGCGAAAACGTTGGTTTTACCAATGTTGTGAGCGAAGTTGTCCTTGCCGAAAATGCTCGGTTGCAGCATTACAAAATTCAAAATGACGTGACGCAGTCGCATTTTGTTGGCGCTCTTCATGCTCATCAGGAAGCCACCAGCATCCTGAATACGGTTGTTGTGACGCTTTCCGGGGGCATTGTGCGCAATAATTTGAACGCCGTACTTGCCGGAAAAGCCGCCGACACGCATTTTTACGGCTTGTATTTGGTGAATGGTAAAACGCTGGTGGACAATCACACGCTTGCCGACCACGCCGTAGCACACTGCACCAGCAATGAACTCTACAAAGGCATTATGGATGACCGTTCGACGGGCGTTTTCAATGGGAAAATTATGGTTCGCCCGGATGCACAAAAAACCTTGGCATATCAGTCAAATCGTAATATTTTGATGTCGCCCAATGCAACAGTGAATACAAAACCGCAATTGGAAATTTTTGCCGACGATGTAAAGTGTAGTCATGGTTGCACTTCGGGACAGCTTGACGACGAGGCACTCTTTTATCTTCGCGCACGCGGTCTGGACAGAGAGCAGGCAAGAGCGCTTCTGCTCTACGCTTTCGCAGGAGAAATCACCGAAAAGATAGAGTTAGAGCCGCTTCGAGAACGCTTAGAATCTATCATTGCAGAACGTTTGCATCAAGAATTAGTGTAGATTGCTGTCCTCTTCCGAAGATGTTTAAGGAATGCGAGCGAAATAACTCATCATACTTTTGTCCACGAATCACACGAATCTTCACGAATGTTGGCACTATTGTCGAGGCTCTTGATTCGTGTTCATTCGTGCGATTCGTGGATAACATTGAGGGAATTGTTTCATTCGCGTTCCTAAGGCGCTCTGCGGCACGTATTTATGCGGTCTCGGAGCGTCTGTGTTTTTGCACGGCAGAAGTATTTTTGAACGATTTTCAAGGAGAACTATTTGTGGCTCATATCAAACCCCGCATTGCGATTGTCTTTACCGGTGGAACAATTTCCATGAAAGTTGATGACACTTTCGGTGGTGTTGTTCCCGCGCTTTCTGCCGATGAAATTCTTTCGCTGACTCCATCCATCCATGAACTGACTGACCTTGAACCGTCGGAGTTTGGGCGTTATCCGGGACCGCACGTTACGCCGGAACTTATGTTGGAGCTTTCGCGCCACGTCCAAGCGCTTGCCGACCAGCCCGCGATACAGGGAATTGTCGTGACGCACGGCACCGACACGCTTGAGGAAACCGCATACTTCCTTGATTGCACTGTCAATACAGCAAAACCCATTGTCGTTGTCGGCTCAATGCGTAATTCTTCAGAGCCGGACTGGGACGGACCCCGCAATCTACGCGATGCCGTGCATATTGCCCTCAGCCCAAAAGCGCGTGGCATGGGCGTTATGGTGTGCCTTGCCGATAGTGTTCAAGCGGCTTCGGAGGTGTCAAAAATGGACACCAGCAATCTCAGCACTTTTGAAAGCAGCAATTTTGGTCCCTTGGGACGCATTGTCAATGGAGCGGTGATGCTCTATCGGCATCCGGTGCGGCGCGATTCTTTTGCCGTTCAAGAATTGCCGCGTTTTGTCCCGATTATTAAATGCTACACCTCTTCCGAAGCAGAATTATTGCGCCTTGCACTCGAAAGCCCAACTCCGCCAGAAGGTATTGTCGTCGAAGCGATGGGCGTTGGAAATGTTCCACCACCCGCATACCATCAAATTTTGCGGGCAATTGAACGGGAAATTCCTGTTGTTTTGACTTCGCGTTGCCCGATTGGGCGCGTGGAGCATTTGTACGCCTACGAGGGTGCGGGAAAGCAGTTGTATGAAGCAGGGGTGATTTTTGCGGATTATTTGACAGGGCAAAAAGCCCGCATCAAACTTATTGCCGCTTTGGGAGCGGGATATTCACTTGCGCAAATTCGCACGGCGTTTGAATGGGCGGAATAATAAAATGCCACTACCCAATGAGGACTTCAGACACGCCGATTCAGTCAGACACGCCGCATAAATTGTTTGCCCGCAAGCTGCCGGACAACGCCCTTAAATTCAAGGTCTAAGAGCAGCACCAGCAAATCCTGCACCGACAGCCTTGTTCTTGCTGATAGCGCTTCAATATGTATCGGATCGCCGTCAAGTTCCTTGTAAATTGCTTCTTCTAATTTGGAAAGCTGGGGAAGCGCTTGTTTGCTGGAGTTGGCGGTTGCATCGGCAGGAAGCAGCCCCAGCGTTTGGAGCATATCGTAGGGCGAAAGCGTTAATTGCGCTTGCGAACGTTGCAAAAGCGTGTTCGTGCCTTTGCTGCGCTCCGAATGAATGCGCCCCGGCACAGCAAAAAGTTCACGGTTTTGATCAATCGTAAATTGCGCCGTAATGAGCGAGCCGCCTTTTTCACCGCTTTCTACGACGAGTGTTCCTTGCGCAACGCCGCTAATGATGCGGTTTCGGCGAGGGAAATATGCCGGCAATGCCGGAGTACCGCATGGATACTCGCTCAGAATCGCTCCACTTGCGGCAATGTCTCGTGCCAAATACGTCGCTGTGCCAGAGTTGATTTTATCAATACCGCTTGCTATTACGGCGTAGGTGATGCCGCCTTTTGCCAGCGTTGCTTTGTGAGCAAACGTGTCAACACCAGTTGCCAAGCCGCTTACAACGACGACCCCCGATTCAGCGCAATATTCGGCATACTGCTCGGCGACCATTTTACCATAATCCGTGCAGTGCCGCGTACCAACGATTGCCACCGCCGCCGCATCCGGCACTTGCAGACTTCCGCGCACGTAGAGCAGCGTCGGAGGATAGAAGATTTCACGGAGCAGAGCGGGATAATTATCATCCCAAAATGCGATAATCTGAACATTCTCCCGCTCGCAGAACTCGCGCTGTTCTGCTGCTTTTTCCAAAAGTGTTGCCGCTGTTATCACGGGAAAAAGCGTATCGGTCAGGATTTGCGCCTTTTTGAGTTCTGGCGGTGTGGCTTGCAAAAGCGCTTCAAGCGAAGCATAACACTCGACCATATTGCGTAAATCCACAGCTTTCAAGCGCGGTACAAGCGATAGTGCGAGAATTTCATCAAGCGTCCAATGGTTGGGAAGGCTCATACATTCGGAAGATTAAGGTACGTTATCGCTTGACCAGGGGCATAGTAACTGGCTCGGCAAGTGTGCGTGTCATTTCGCCACTTTTGCGCGGTGTGCTTTTGGGGATGGCGTTTTGTTCGGTGCGCTCAATATCAAATACTCCGGCAGGGCAAAAACTAACGACAAGTATCACCGCCGCCAGAAATCCGATTGCCATGCGCTTTTTGTCCAATGGCTCCTCGTCATCCACGTAAGGATGCTCAATCCGAATGAAGAAGCGCAATATCACTGCCCACAAGACCCAACCGCTCCACGATTGATAAAACGCGGGAACAATGCTATGAAGCGCGTTGAGAGGCGGCAAAAGCAGCGATTGGAAGAAGGTATAGAGCGAATCCGGCGAATCGAAGATGATGCGCCCATGCACATAACTCAACAGTGACCCCAGACCCAAAACCGCAATAAACCACCATGCGATGCGCCCAATACGAGCTTGTCCATCAGAAAACATCGCATGAGCAATGTGTCCGCCGTCAAGCTGTCCGATGGGCAATAAATTCATGGACGTAACAAACAGCCCGAACCAGCCTACGCATAGGTAGGGATAGTGATACATTTCGTTCATCGGTGGCAACCAGCCGTTTGGGTTTGCAAAAATCCGCTCAAACCAGCCGTAGAGCAGCGTTTCGCCAAAGTGCAAACCGTGATCAGGTATTGCACCACCAAACTGCCGATATTCGGGATGAATATTGAGCAAAAATTCCTGTGAAGGCAGCGTCATTAAGCCAATGGCGAGAAAGAGAATGCAGACCAGAAAACCAGCAATCGGACCCGAAACGCCAATATCAAAAAGTGCTTTGCGTGTCATAATGGCGCTGCGTGTGCGAATGACCGCCCCTGCTGTGCCAAACGGCATAAACAGTGGCGGCACGGGGATAAAATACGGCAGCGTCGCATCAACGCCGTGATATTTTGCCGCAAAGTAATGACCAAATTCATGTGCAGCAAGAAAGGTCAATATCAAGACCGAGTATTGCAAACCCGTTATCCACGTCGTTATTTCCAAAAAATTTTGCCCTGCCCATGCAGCACCAGCCATGAGTGTCGAAAGAAATGTGAGAATAAACAGCCCAAGCGGTAAAACCCACGAACTGCGTTTCCGTGCATATTCGTATTCGGGTGACGTGAAATTTTGCTGTTGCGGTGGTCGAAGACTGGTATAGCCCATTGCTGTTGTATTAGTCATGGAAACATTGTGAAAAGCGTCAGAAAGACGCTCCTGAGCATAGAAACGCACAAACAGCAAAAAAATTATTGCCATTTGTGCGTTTGGTGTACTTCTCTCGAAAATAAATGCCCTTCTCCCCTTGATTCTACGGCGTTAGAGCGGGATATTGCCGTGTTTTTTCTTTGGGTTGGAATCTACTTTGGTTTCCAAAATTTTGAGCGCATGAATAAGCCGACGGCGCGTGTCGTGTGGCATAATCACATCGTCAATAAAGCCACGCTCTGCTGCCTCGAAAGGATTACAGAACTTTTCGTTGTATTCGGCTTCCATTCGCGCAAGCAAGGCGGCACGCTCGTTTTCCGGCGCTTTCTGCACTTCTTTGGCATGAAGAATTTCCACCGCGCCTTTGGCACCCATAACCGCAATTTCGGCGGTGGGCCAAGCAAAATTAAAATCGCCGCGAATGTGCTTCGAGTTCATAACATCGTAAGCGCCGCCGTATGCTTTGCGAGTGATAATCGTTACTTTCGGTACAGTCGCCTCACAAAAGGCGTAGAGCAGTTTTGCGCCGTGCCGAATGATACCACGCCATTCTTGGTCGGTTCCGGGCAGAAATCCCGGCACATCTTCAAAGACAACGAGCGGAATATTGAAAGCATCGCAAAAGCGCACAAAACGACCGCCTTTGACGCTGCTGGCAAGGTCGAGTACGCCCGCCATCACGGCAGGTTGATTCGCCACAATACCGATTGGCTTGCCATCCAGCGTGGCATAGCCAACAACCAAACTCGGCGCAAAATCAGCGTGAACCTCAAAAAAATCACCTTCATCCACGACTTCGCGGATAACATCTTTGATGTCGTAAGGTTTATTCGGATTTTCGGGGACAATCGTGTCGAGTTTATAGCAAAGACGCTTGGGCGTGTCTTTGGTAGGTTTGAAGGGCAGCGCATCGCGGTTATTGGATGGCATAAAACTCATCATTTTGCGGACTGCCTTCAGGCACTCAATTTCATTATCCATAGCAAAATGTGCCACACCGGATTTGCCCGCATGAGCATCCGCGCCACCAAGCTCATCGAAGGTCACTTCTTCGTGCGTAACCGTTTTCACAACGTTGGGACCTGTGACAAACATATACGAAATGCCGCGCACCATGAAGATATAATCCGTGATTGCCGGAGAATACACCGCACCGCCCGCGCACGGACCCAAAATCACGGAAATCTGAGGAATCACGCCGCTTGCAAGGGTGTTCCGCAAGAAAATATCGGCGTAACCGCCCAGCGAAGCAACACCCTCTTGAATACGCGCACCGCCGGAATCGTTCAACCCAATGACGGGAGCGCCGATCTTCATTGCTAAATCCATGATTTTGCAAATTTTCTCCGCATAGACTTCCGACAGCGAGCCGCCAAAAACCGTGAAATCTTGGGAGAATACGCAGACAATACGCCCATCAATCGTCCCGGTGCCAGTAATTACGCCGTCACCAAGTGGTCGCTGCTTTTCCATGCCAAAATTCGTGGAACGGTGGCGAGCGAACATATCAATTTCTTGGAAGGAGTCTTCGTCCAGCAGCACATCCAAGCGCTCACGGGCTGTGAGTTTGCCGCGTTTGTGCTGCGTTGCCAGACGGTCTAAGCCGCCGCCCAAGAGCGCTTCGGCACGTAGTTTTTCGAGTTGTTCGACACGATTACTCATCTACTTCTCCTGAATGATTTGTTGTTGGTGAGATTATTTCTTTCGGTACCTCACCCAATTTTATCTAAACCTCATTCCGTCATCACAACCAGATACTTTGCGTTTTTCCAGAAGGCTTTTTCATCCTTGATTTTGAGAACGCATTGGTTGTCTCCGGCAGCAACAATCTCAAACGTGTCAGCATCATGGTTGGAAACAAGAGATGTACGATCTTTGGCTGCGGGAATTTGCAACTCTTTTACCGAAGCAATATCAATTTTGGTAAAGTCTTTCAAATCAAAGTTTTGCTTGACGGAAATGCGTCCGCCAAAGAACAACACTTGTCCTTGTTTGTCAATTACGCCTTTGGTCATCAAATCGTCACGCTTGCCGATAACATAATATGCAGTATTGAGTTCCTTGACTTTGCTGTTGATGATTTGGTCTTTTTCGGCAAGTTTTGCCTTCAGCGAATCAATCGTGCGACGCGAGGAAGCGAGTTGCTGGCGCAGTGCGACAATTTCTTGCTGTTGCTCGTTCACCAAGCGCCCAAGCGAATCAGCTTTTTGCGAGACCGCAGCAAGTTTCTTTTCCGTCGAAGCAAGTTTGTTTTTCAAATTTTGGATTTCGTCGGCTTGCTTGCGAATCATTGTCGTCTTTTCGTTCATCCGGCGGGCAATGTCTTCCATACGCTTGCGGAAGTCGTTTGCGGATTCGCCGCGTTCCGGTCCCATTGTTTTGACGATACCTTCTTCGGCTTCGAGAGCCGAAAGAACGCTCATCATTTCGTCAACTTGGCGCAAAGTCTGTTGATACAGACTATCGGTGCGCGATTTTTCTGCAACAAGATTGATTTTTTCGGCATCAACTTGCCGAATAACTTCTTCCTGACCGCCGCATTGCGAGCAGCCTACAAGCGCCACTGTCATCAGAGCGAGAAGAATTGCTGAATAACGCATATTGGATAAAAATTGAGGTGAAACAAGGCTTGGATTCACGGGTTGACAACGCAAAAACTGGTATTCTCATTATTCAAAATGATACGTTTTTGCGTTGCAAGGCTTAATCAAGCAAATATCGCGCCAATTCTTTGGACAAATACTTTACGCCGCCGGAAGTGCCTCAATCATGCACAAAAGCAAGCCTTTTTCGACCGCCACCCCAGGCGCTGCGTTCAAATTCCCAACGATTCCTTCCATTGGCGATTTAATATCATTTTCCATTTTCATCGCCTCCAAAATAAACAAGCGCTCACCCTTTTTGACGTGCTGACCCGCTTTGACGTTGATAGACTTGAGCAAACCCGGCATTGGCGCGGCAACTTTCATGTTGCCTGAAGCCGCCGTAGCAGTGGCTTTCAGTAACTGCTGGAAATGCTTGTCGCGTTCGGAAAGCGCTTCCACGCTATATGTGTAGCCATTGACGGAAAGTTTTATTTCCGTGTCGGCATCATCAATAACGACCACAGGCTTGCGCACACCATCTTTCACCATGTAAATAAGCGCTTGGTTATGCTCATCACGCTCAAAAGTCAACGAGGCATCGTTGGAGAGATGGACGGTTGAATCGCTCACCGCACCTGTCAGTTCGCGCTCTAAGAAGGGAGAAGTCAGGGAAAAATTCATAGCAATTTGAGGAAAATGTGATAAAAGTCGGAATCGGGGTTGCAAACGTCGCTGTTACGCCGTAATTGCTTTGCTCATCGGCACGAAGGTAATCAGCCCGTCTTGTCCCATATCGTGTTGAATACTTTCGCCAGCGATGAAGCCGTAGGTGCGATAGAGTTTTTCACCCGGAAGCGTCGCCATAAGCTCTAACCGCGTGAAACCATCTGCTTTTGCTGCCCGTTCGCATTCTTCCAAAATCATCGTGCCAAGCCCACGCCGCGCCCATGCGGGATGGACAAAAAACGCACGAACCTTTGCAGCATCAACGGCAGGGTTTAACTCCTCAGAAGCGCGTCCCTCGAACTGGTCGCCACCAAACAAGGTTTTGCGCTTGCTCCAGCCGCCACACGCCACGACAATCGGTACAGCGCCGCTAATATGCGCTTCAACGGCAAAATATGTCCCATCGGTGATAAGTTCCGTATCAATACCAAAAACTGTCCGTAATGCGCCTTCTATCTCGCGCTCGGTATATTCCTCGCGGCTGAGTTCGCGTACCGATTGGGCAACAAGTTCGGCGAGAAGCTCTTTTTCCGAAAGCCGTGCCGGACGGATGTGGAATCGTATGCCGCTACTCGGCTTGCTTTCGCTGGGCTTACTTTTGTCCATATTTGGCTTTATACTGCTCATAAAGAAACTTTTGTTTATTAACCAGTTGCAGTTTTTTTCCGCGAATAAAGGCGTGTTCCACGTTATTTCCACGCATATCCAGTGCATCGCCATCGGAAATAAAGAGTGTTGCGTCTTTGCCAATTTCCAATGTACCAATGCGGTCATCGACCCCCAAAATTTTTGCCGGATTTGCCGTGATTGCCGCAAGAGCCTCTTCTTTGCTGAGTCCCTGCGCAGCAGCAGTACCAGCTTCAAAGCCAAGATTGCGCTGTTGCCAGCCCTGCGGGATTGCGCCGGTGGTGTAGAGAATACCTGCTTTTTGCAAGACGGCGGGCGTTTTATAGGGCTGTTCAATATCGTCCGACCAGCGCTCCGGTAGCGAATGTGTGCCTTCAAGCATAACGGCAACATTATTTGCCTTGAGAATGTCGGTTAAAAGCCAACTATCAGCGCCGCCCACCAAAACTGGGGTAATACCGAACTCTTTGGCAAAATTCACGGCAGAAACAATAGATTTACCGTGGTCTGCGCGAATAAATAATTTTTTTGAACCATCAAAAAGTCCGCGCATCGCTTCCAATCTCAAATTCTTCTCTTTCGGCGTAATTTTTGTGTAGCTCTGCGCCTCGCGGAAAAATTGGTAGAGCGCGGCGATTTGCTTGGCGATGGCTTCATCCTGTGTTTTGCGATCTGCGTCTGTGGCACCGGGTTGGCGCGTTGTGGAAGGGAAATTGACGTGAATACCAATGTCGGTTTTGAGTGCCGCATCTTCCCAATTCCAAGCATCCAATTCCATTACCGACGAGCGCCCTGAAACCAAGCCGCCACGCGGGGCAATCATTGCCACGAGGACACCATTAAAGCGCACCGTTGGTGTGACGACCGATTCTGCGTTGTAGGCAATCAACGACCGCACGTGAGGATTGATGCCGCCAACTTCTTGGAAATCATTCGTAGCCCGCACTGCCTCTACTTCCACAAGACCTAGTGCCGTGTTGGTGGAAATAAACCCCGGATAGACGTGTTTGCCTTTTGCATCCACAATATCAGCTCCCGTGCGGTCAAACGGCGTATCGGCTTTGCCGACCAGCGTCAGTTTTCCGCCGGAAAAGCCCACAACACCATTCTCTATCACATTTCCATTGCCAACGTGAACCGTTGCACCGACAACGTATATCGGCTTGGTTTGGGCTGGTGCAGGTGTAGGAATGGATTGAGCCGAAAGGCGGGGAAGAGCCAGAAAACTTGCGAGAGCAAGTGCTAGAAGGATGTGAGAAGTAAAGCGCTTTGTCATAAAAATAGTGTTGAAATGAGATGCAAATGAGGTTGTTCATAAAAAATGTAACTGCTCTGGCACTGAGCGAGGGTCTGCCTTCTGAGGCAGGCTCTCGCTTCCGAAGAGCGCATTGTGTGCCATTCAGCACCGAACCGAGAGCCTCGCTAAGAAGCGAGACCCTCGAAGTTTTTGAGTAATTACTGCCCTGCTTGTGCTTTAAGGCAATCTTGCATTGCTACAATAAATTCATCAACTTCTTTCCGCGAGACAATGAGCGGTGGCAAAAGGCGAATTACCGTGTCCGCAGTGGCATTTGCAATAACGTGGCGTTTGAGCAATGCTTCAACAAACGGTGCTGCCGGGACGCTCAGTTTTAAGCCTGCCATCAGCCCGCAACCACGTACTTCTTCGATGACGGTTGGGTAGTTTTGTTGCAGAACATTCAAATTTTCGCGCAAATAGCAGCCTACTTCGTGGGCATTGCGCATCACGCCGCCATAGAGTTCTTTCATCACAATAATTCCCGCCGCGCACGCCACAGGATTACCGCCGAAGGTTGTTCCGTGCATTCCTTTGTCCCAAACGCTCTCTAAATGAGGCATTGCTAGAATCGCGCCAAGTGGCAGCCCGCCGCCAATGCCTTTTGCCATTGTGACAATATCAGGCTTAACGAGAAAATGGTCAAAACCAAAAAATTTACCCGTGCGCCCAGCACCAGCCTGTATTTCGTCGCCAATGATGAGAAAGCCAAATTCTTCTTGTAATTCGAGTAGCGTATTGACGAAATCCGGCTCGGCAAAGACAATGCCGCCTTCGCCTTGCAGAAACTCCAGCACAACAGCGCACGTCTGCTTATTGACCGCCTTGCGGAGTGCTTCGCTGTTATTAAAGGGCAGGATTGCCGTATTGGGCAAAAACGGCTCCATACCTGCTTTGTAGAGCGGTTTTGCCATAATCGAAAGCGCTCCGTAGGTGCGCCCGTGGAAGCCACCGCTAAATGCCAAAATTTCCGTTTTTTCACGGGCGTTGCCCCAGCGCCGAGCCAGTTTTAATGCGCCCTCCATCGCTTCTGTGCCGGAGTTGGAGAAAAATACGCGCCCATAGCCTGTGTGCCGGAGGAGTAATTCTGCAAGTTCGACTTGAGGCTCTTGGTAGAAAACATTGGAAAGGTGCATAAATGATTTCGCTTGGCGAGTAATCGCGTCCAAAAGGCGCGGATGCCCGTAACCAAGCGCATTAACAGCAATGCCGCTTAAAAAGTCAAGGTATCTATCCCCATCAACACTGGTAATGTAACAGCCTTCGGCGTGTTGAACCGCAATCGGTAACCGCCGATAAACCTGGAACATAGACTGCTCTTCACGAGCAATAAGATCTTGACTGGAGGTGGAAATATTCATGGGGAGCGACGGAAAATATCACAAAGATTTGAGAGCAAACGAAGCGGTAAAAATACAAAACCCTGCACACAAAGACTAGAAATTCGTCACTTTCGTAGTAAAAAAGTATGGATAAACTTCTCATGTACCAAACGGGCTGTCCGCCGCTTTCGCCACGAACAGCCCGATTGGATGAGACTTTGCACAAGATAGAGTGCTATTTCCGATTTTTATTCGCTTTATCGCTACTACCAGATTTTCCATTGGAGGACTGCCCAGGAAGTGTGCGTCCTTGCTGCTCTGCCATGCCCTGTGCTTCACGGAGCCTTTTTTGCAGCCAACCTTCTTTTTTCGGTGCTTTTTTCAGGTCTTCAAGTGTCATTTTATTTTTTGCAAAGTGCGTTGCGTAGTATTGTTGCGCCACGCTCAAAATGTTGAACATGAAGTAATACAGCGATAATCCCGCCGGCATACCGCTAAAAGCAAGCGTCATCATCACAGGCATCATATAGACCATTGCGCGTTGTTGCGGGTCTTTGACGGTGGCGTATTGTTGGGCAAACATCGCCAAACCTGAAGCGATTGCCAAACCGGAGATAATATCCATATTGGCAAGCGGAAGTTTGAAGGGCAAACGCACGATTTCATCCGCCACCGACAAGTCCGTTATCCAGCCAAAAAATGGCGTTTGGCGCAAGGAAATATCGGAAGAAAAAACGCTATACAGCGCCGTGAAAATCGGAATTTGCAACAGAAGTGGTAAACATCCGCCCGCAGGATTGATGCCGTATTGACCATAGAGCGCCATGGTTTCTTGTTGCTGCTTTTGCATATCATCTTTGTACTTCGTCTTGATTTTTTCCATTTCTGGTGCCAAAAGTTGCATCTTCTGCGCCGTCCGCGTCTGTCCAACAGTGAGTGGATGCAAGAGTGCTTTCATCAGGAAAGAAAAAATGATAATCGCTAAACCATAGTTCGAGACGATGAATTTATAGACAAAGGTCAGAAGTGGCAAAATGAAGTATTCACCCACAGGACGGGCAATATGCTGTATGCCTAAAAATGATTGGGAGGCGAAGTTAAATGCGGACTCCAAGCCGTAAGGTTTCAAAATATTATAGTCCACTGGACCAATATAGACCGTAAAATTATCCACACGGTTATTGCGGTATGGCACATCAATTTTCACATCGTAATACTCCATGATTCCCTCTTGCGGAGCGTCCATTTTGTAGCCCGTTAGCGTTGTTTGGAGCGTTCCATTGCTTAGTTCTGCCGAAGGCTTAATGGCGGCAAGGAAGTATTTCGATTTGATAGCGGCAAAGTCGAGTACGCCGTTGGTTTCAATTGGCTTTGGCTCTACGCCTGCGTCAATCTCGGATGCCGTGCGGTTCTGCTCCAACCATGCTTTTGCTTGACCGGATTCATCAACACTATTTTTCTCTTGATATTGCAAGCCATTTTGCCAGAGCAGCGAATACTTTTTGTCCATCACGCCGTCCATACCACTGACGCGGACGGCAAGATTGGTGTGATAGCTTTTGCCGTAAAACGTATAGGGTTTCTCAATGATACCGCCATTGGCAAGGGCAAGAGTGGAGACAAT